>PLYQ01000233.1:0-18700 GCA_003153415.1 Rhodospirillales bacterium
TTCTGCAACAAAATCGGCACGAAGCGGGCCTGCCTGACATGATGGGACATCCTTTCCCCGCTCAGGAACGTCGGCTTTGCGCTAAGCTGAGTTTGAATATGGTGAACAGACTTCGGTGGCGTTAGGCTCGTCGCCAAAACAAGACGCCATGGGGAAGCACATATGACGCTACTTCACCGCCGGGCCGTGCTCGCAGGCGTTGCGACGGTTGTCGCGGCGCCCGCCATCGTGAAGGCGCAAGGTAGCGACTGGCCCAAGGGCCCGATCCGCGTCGTCGTGCCCTTCCCGCCCGGTGGCACGACCGATCCGGTGGCGCGCATCCTGGCCGCCAAGGTGAGCGACAACACCGGCTGGGCGACGGTGATCGACAACAAGCCGGGCGCCGCCGGAGCGATCGGCGCTGCGGTCGCGGCCAAATCGCCGCCCGACGGCCAGACCTGGATGGTGACGTTCGACAGCCACATCCTGAGCCCCGCTTTTACCCCCAACCTGACGTACAAGGATTCCGACCTCTTGAACGTCATGCTGGTCGGCCGCGCTCCATTCGTCGCCGTCTGCCATCCCGACCGGCCCTACAAGAGCTTCAGTGACATCGTCGCCGATGCGAAGAAGCGGCCGGGCAAAATCAGCGTCGGCCTGCTACCCGCCAGCGGCCAACTCCTGCTGACGTCTTACCTGCAGAAGGTCAATGGATTCGAACTCAATCACATCTACTACAAAGGCGGCGGGCCGATCATGCAGGACGTTCTTGCCGGCGTGATCGATTTCACCGTGACCACGATCGGCGCGGCGCAACTGCACGTCCGCTCGGGAAAGGCCCGGGCGCTCGCCACCACTGGCGACAAGCGTGCGACCAGCCTGCCGAACGTCCCGACGCTTGCCGAGCAAGGCCTCAAGACCTACCCGACTTACTCGTGGTGGGGCGTCTATGTGCCGGCCGGTACGCCGCGCCCGATCGTTGATCGCATGAGCGTGGAACTCGCCAAGGCGGCACGATCGCCTGACGTCGCGCAAAAGTTCGCCGACCAGATCGACATGGAAATCCTCGCCAGCACGCCCGAGGACTTCGCGGCCTTCCAGCAACGCGAGCAGGAGCGCTGGTTCAAGGTCATCAAGGACTACAACATCAAGAGTGACTGAGTCATGGGAGCGCTCCTATGAGGCCTGCGGTCCTCGCACCAGCCTGCCCGGCAGTGCGCCGGTCGCCTCTCCGTCGCGGTAGGTCACGGCGCCCGACACGATCGTGGCGCGATAGCCGCGCGCCTTCTGCAGCAGGCGCTTGCCGCCGGCCGGCAGGTCCCACTTCATCACCGGCGCCTCGACGCGCAGTTTGTCGAAGTCGATGACATTGAGGTCGGCCTTGTAGCCCGGTGCGATCTTGCCGCGATCGTTGAGACCGACCGCCTTGGCATTGTCGAGCGTGTGACGTTTGACCAGCCACGACACGTCGAGCCGGCCGCTCTTGCGGTCGCGACCCCAGTGCGCCAGCAGCGAGGTCGGGAACGAGCCGTCGGAAATGATCCCGACATGCGCGCCGCCGTCGCCCAGCCCGATCAGCGTGTGTGGGCTCTGCATCATCTCGCTGCAGCAGTCGAGGTTGTAGGCAGCGAAGTTGGCGAAGGGCGCGAAGATGAAATTCTTGCCCTCGCCTTCGATCAGATAGTCGTACACAACCTCGCGCGGATCGCGGCCCTCGCCGCGGGCGCGGGCGCCCAGGGAGCTTTCCTGCGCCGGCTCATAGTCCGGCGGGTCGCCGAGCGGAAACATGCGGTCGTAGTCGGTGAGCCGCGCCGCCATCTCAGAGCGCAGCGGCTCGTGGGCCTCCTTCAGGAGCCGCGCCCGGAAGGCGGGATCGCGCATGATCGCCAGCCGTTCGGCGACCGACTTGCTCGCGATCGCCTTGTGGGACGCACACATCGAGAACGGGATGCGGCTCGCCTGCAGGCCCTGCAGCACGCCGATCGGCCGCGGCGCGATCTGCGCCTTGGCCGCGTAGCCCTTGGCCGCCAGCCCCTCGACCAGCCCGAGCAGGCGCCGCCAGCCCTCCGGCTTGCTGTGGCGCTGGGCCAGCGAAACCGAGAATGGCCGGCCGCTCGCCGCGAGCAGCCGGTCGATCATCTCGAACTCGCTCTCAGGGCTGGGCGTGTTGAAATCGGAGATGAATTCGATCACGCCGCGGCCGGCGTCCTTCATGCCCATGGCGATGCCTAAGAGCTCGGCCTCGGAGGCGCACAGCGACGGCGTTGGGTCCCCCTTGACGGTGCGATGATTGAGCGTGCGCGAGGTCGAGAAGCCCAGCGCGCCGGCGCGCATGGCCTCAGCCGTCAGCGTGCGCATTTGCGCCACCTCTCCCGGAGTCGCCTCCTCGAGCTTGGCGGCGCGCTCGCCCATGACGAACACGCGCAGCGCGCCATGCGGCAGTTGCGCGCCGAGATCCATGTCGCGTGGCCGGGTTTCAAGCGCGTCGAGATACTGGCCGAAGGATTCCCACGACCAGTTGAGACCCTCGTCGAGAGCGGCACCGGGAATATCCTCGACGCCTTCCATCAGCTCGATCAGGCGCTGGCGGTCCTCGATCTTCACCGGCGCGAAGCCGACACCGCAATTGCCCATCACGGCCGTGGTGACGCCGTGCCAGCTCGACGGCTGAAGGTGTGAATCCCAGGTCGCCTGCCCGTCATAGTGGGTGTGGATATCGACGAAACCCGGCGTCACCAGCAGGCCCTTGGCATCGATCTCTTCGCTGCCTTTGCCGGAGACCTTGCCGACGGCGGCGATCTTGCCGCCCTTCACCGCGACGTCCGCCTCGTGCGTGCCCGCGCCCGTGCCATCGGCCACGTTGCCGCCGCGAATGACCAGATCGAAGTCCGCCATGTCGTTTCTCCCGGGTTGCCGGGAGTGTAGCGCAAAAGACCTAGGCTCGCATGCCGACCGCTGGTCGAAACGGATCGTCATCGGGCGGCAGTGGCAGTGGCGCGTAGTGATCGAAATCCATGTGAAACGCGCCGCGCTTGAACGTCAATTCCCGCAAGCTGTTCGCATAGCCGAACATGTTGGCCAGCGGCACGAGCCCGGAGACCACCCGCATGTCGCCGCGCGCTTCGACGGAAACCTCTTGGCCGCGACGAGTGCCAAGGTCGTCCACGCATTCGGCCTCGTGTTCCTTCGGTATCGTCACCTCGACCTTCATGACCGGCTCGAGCAGCTTGCACTCCGCCTTCGCCAGGCCTTCCCTGAAGGCAGCGCGGGCGGCGACCTCGAACGCCAGCACACTCGAATCGACGTCGTGGTAGACGCCGTCGGCCAGTGTCGCCGTGAAATCAATCACCGGAAAGGCCGCCAAGACTCCGAACGCACGCGCATACTCAAGAGCGCGTTCGACGCCGAGGATGAGCTTCTCCGGCATCGCGTCGTTCGCGATCTTGCTTTCGAAGTGGTAGCCCGAACCGGGTTGCCCTGGCTCGAACACCATCTTGATGCGGGCGAACTCGCCCGAGCCGCCCGACTGCTTCTTGTGCGTATAGTCGATCTCGCCACGGCGGCCCAACGTCTCGCGGTAAGCGACCTGCGGTGCGCCGACGTTGACTTCGACTTCGTCGGCGCGTTTTAGCCTGTCGATCGCAGTCGCGAGGTGCTCTTCGTTCCTGCCGCCAACCATCGTCTGGCCTGTTTCCCGGTCCATCACGAAGCGGAGCATCGGGTCATCCCACGTCAGCCGCTGCAGCGCCTTTCGCATCTTGTCCAACTCAGCCATCGACCCGGGTTCGATGGCGAGTTCTATAAGAGGCGCCGTGGCATCACCGCCGGTCAGGAACGTCATGTCGCTACCCGTTAGTACCCGGAGGCGCGGTCAGCGCCAGCGCGAGGAGGTATAGATATAGGTGCGCGATCCGCTGCCGTAGAAGGCAAGCGCCCCGACCACGAAACCGAGGTCGTAGAAGAAGCCGGCGTTGGGAAATTCGTAGACGCGGACCTCGAAGAACAGGCTCGCGATCAGCGAGAACAGCGAGATGTAGCCGTGCAGCAGCCCGAGCAGAAAACCCGGCAAGGGCGCCCCACCACTCGGCGGCGGCTGGTGGGCGCAGGAAGAAAGGAGAATGACCAGAACGCAGTAAATGGTCAGTGCACGCCACTTCATCGTTCCTCTCCTTCGCTCAGTACCCGGCCGCTCGCCCCTTGAATGAAGCCGCCTTCTCCAGCGCCGCCGCCGCGCGCAGCATGGTCTCCTCGTCGAACGAGCGGCCGATGATCTGAAGGCCCAGCGGCAGACCGTCCTTGTCGACGCCGGCCGGCACCGAGATGCCGGGCAAGCCGGCCATCGAGGCCGGGATGGTGAACATGTCGTTGAGGTACATGGTCACCGGATCGTCCATCTTCTCTCCGGCGGCGAAGGCCGAGGTCGGCGCGGTCGGCGTCAGCAGCACGTCGCACTTCTCGAAGGCTTCCTTGAAGTCGCGGGCGATCAGCGAGCGGATCCGCTGGGCCTTCTTGTAGTAGGCGTCGTAATAGCCGGCCGAGAGCACGTAAGTGCCGATCAGGATGCGCCGGCGCACTTCCTTGCCGAAGCCAGCGCCTCGGGTGTTATGGTACATCTCGGCCAGGTCCTTGCCGGGGACCCGGAGCCCAAAGCGCACGCCGTCGTAGCGCGCCAGGTTGGACGAACACTCCGCCGGCGCCACAATATAATAGGCCGGCAGTGCGTATTTCGTGTGCGGCAGCGAGACCTCGACCGGCACGGCGCCGGCCGCCTTCAGCATCTCCATGCCCTGGGCCCACAGGGCCACGATCTCCGGTGACGTGCCGTCGACGCGGTATTCCTTGGGAATGCCGATCCGCATGCCCTTGACGTCGGGGTTGCGCGAAGCAGCGACGAAGTCGGGCACTGCGAGCGGCGCCGAGGTCGAGTCCTTGGGATCGTGGCCGGACATCGCCTGCAGCAGCAGTGCCGTGTCCTCGACAGTGCGCGCGAAAGGTCCGGGCTGGTCGAGCGAGCTGGCGAAGGCCACGACACCCCAGCGCGAGCAGCGGCCGTAGGTCGGCTTCAGCCCGACGATGCCGCAGAAAGACGCCGGCTGGCGGATCGAGCCGCCGGTGTCGGTGCCGGTGCTGCCCGGCACCATGTAGGCCGCGACGGCAGCCGCCGAGCCGCCGGACGAACCGCCGGGCACCAGCTTGCGGTTGTCGCCCCGGCGCTTCCAGGGATTTTCGACGCCACCGAAATAGCTCGTCATGTTCGACGAGCCCATGGCGAATTCGTCGAGGTTGGTCTTGCCGACCATGACCGCGCCCGATTTCCACAGGTTGGTCGTCACCGTGCTCTCGTACGGCGGCACGAAGCCTTCGAGGATGTGCGAGCCGGCCGTGGTCTGCACGCCCTCGGTGCAGAACAAATCCTTGATGGCCAGCGGCACGCCTTCGAGCAGGCCAGCCTCGCCCTTCGCCCGGCGCGCGTCGGAGGCCTTGGCCATCTCGCGCGCTTTGTCGGGCGTCTCGGTGATGAAGGCGTTGAGCGCGCGGTGCTCATCGAGCTTCTTGAGGTGGGCGTCGGCAACCTCGACGGCGCTGGCCTCTTTCTTGGCCATCGCGACGCTGAGCTGGGCGACCGTGAGATCGGTGAGAGCGGTCATGCCCTACTCCACGACCTTGGGAACGGTGAAGAAGCCGCCGGCGTTCTTGTCGCCGGGCTCGATATAGACCGCACCACCGGGCGCATTGGCCAGGATCTTGGCGGCGATGCCACCGTCGGTCACCTTGTCGGCGCGCATCGGCAGCGTCACGTCGGAGACCGAGGACAGCGGCTCTACGTTCTTGGTGTCGACCTCGTTTAGCTGCTCGATCCAGGCGAAAATGCCCGACAGCTCGCCGGCCAGGGCGCCGAGCTCCTCCTCCGGCACCTTCAGGCGGGCAAGCCGCGCAATGCGCGCCACCGTGTCCTTATCGAGCGACATTCAAACCACTCCAGATCAGCACAATTGGCGCGGTGGTAGCCGTTTTGCCCTGCGCGAGCAACCGACTCTCATCGCTGGGAGCGCGCCACCGCGGCGGAGTAAACTCCACCTTGAGTGGCGTGCTCCCAGCAAAGATCAGTCGTCCTGGCGCAGCACGTCCCGCAAGGTTCGGCCTTTGTATTCGGTACGGACGAGACCCCTGCACTGCAGCTCCGGCACGACCAGATCGACGAATTCCTCGATCGCGCCCGGGCAGTAGATCGGCGACAGCATGAAACCGTCGCCGCCGGCGGTTTCCAGGAAGGCTTCCATCTGGTCGGCGATCGATTGAGGCGTGCCGACGAACTGGGGCAAACCGACGCTCTGGCCGTGCCGCTGGGCAACCTCGCGCACAGTCATCGACTCGCCGGACGGCTTCAGGAAGCGTGTCTTCAGACGCTGCAACTGGGGTTCTGTCCGAGTGGCCATGAGTTCGTCGGGCGAAAACTTCGACAAGTCGAAGTCGGCGTGCGCTGACAGGATGGCCATGCCGCCTTCGATTGGCACCAGGCTGTTGTGGAATTCCTGCTTCTCGCGCGCCTCGGCGTCGGTCGCGCCGATGATGGGCTGGGCGCCAAACAGGATCTTGCACTCATCGGGATCGCGACCGAGTTCGGACATGCGTCCCTTGATGCCGGCGAAGTAGCGCGCCGCATCCTGCGGGCGCGGCTGGATGGCGAAGATTGCGTCGGCATATTGGGCAGCGAAGTCCACGCCCTTGGGCGAGGTTCCCGCCTGCAGGATCGCCGGACCGTTCTGCGGCGAGCGGATCACGTTGAGCGGCCCGCGCGACTTGAAGAACCGACCCTCATGTTCGATGCGCCGCACCTTGGTCGCATCGGCGAAGGTCGGGCTGTCGCGATCCATGACCACCGCGTCCTCGTCCCAGCTGTTCCACAATTTGCGGCAGACCTCGATGAATTCATGCGCCCGGTCGTAGCGCAGGTCGGCGGGTGGCCGCTCGACGCCGAAATTGGCGTCCTGATTGGGATTGATCGAAGTGACGACATTCCAGCCCGCGCGCCCCTCGGTCAGGTGATCGAGCGTCGCCCACATCCGTGCAGCATAGAACGGGTGGTGCTGACTGACGGAGAACGTCGCGGCGACGCCGATATGCTTGGTCGCCGCCGCCATCCACGACAGCAGCGGAACCGGGTCGTGCTCCGGCGCTTGCGAGGCATAGCGCAGAGCGGGCTCGAGCGAGCCTTTGTAGGTATCGGAGATGTAGTTGAGGTCGGCGAAGAAGACCATGTCGAACAGTCCGCGCTCGCAGACCCGAGCGATGTGCTGATAAAGCGCCGGACGGCTCCAGTCGTAGCCGGAGGCGGCAGTCTTGGGATGCCGCCACATGGCAAGGCTGTGGTAGGTCGGCCCGTGCACCAGGAACTGGGCGAGATGCATTTTCTTCCGCAGACGGGGCATGGCGGTTCGCGAGTTCGCGGTTCTAGCCGGCGGCCGGCGGATCGGTATTGCGGCGCGCGGCAACGGCCTCGAGCTTGGCGCGAAGCTCGGGCCGCTGGTCGAGCAGTTCGTCGAAATCCTTGCGATGCAGGACCAGCAGATGGCAGTAGCCCTCGGCCACCACGTCGGCGTTGCGCGGCCGCTGGTCGAGCAGTCCCATCTCGCCGAAAAAATCGCCCTCCTTCAGCATGAACAGTCCCCCGCGATGGACGGTCACCTGGCCCGCGGCGATGAAATACATGGCATCGGACGGTCCACCCACCCTGATGATCTTCTCGCCGGGCAGCGCCACCATGGCACGCAGCCGCTTGCTGACCTCGGCGACCATCCAGGCATCGAGCGCGGCGAACAGCGGCACGCGGCCGATCATGCCGGCGAGCTCAAGACCAAGATTGAGCGGCGGCCGATCGCCGATGGCATCGCGTCGCGCATTGAGCTGGCGACGCAGGTCGGCATAGACCTCGCGGCCGATGATGCCCTCACGCAGGCGTCGCGTGTACTCGATCGATTCGAAGCGGATGGCAGCGCGTTCGAGCTCGCGGTCGCGGATCGCCTCGGCGTAACCAGGGTACTGCAGGCTGAGCGCCTTCAAGGCGCGGTCGACCATCTCCTGGCGATCCTGGATGATCGTACCCAGCCGCTGCTCGGCCTCGTTACCCAACAGGTCGGCGATCGACTTCACATTGAATGCCGTCAGCTCGGCGATCACGTCCTGCGAAACCATGAGGATCTCGAAACGGTCGGCCAGCCGTTCGGTAAGCGCACCGTCGTAGCCGAAGCGCCGCTGCAGCCACAGCGCCAAACGGAANNCCGCGGTCGCGCACGGCGTCTATCAGCCGATCGGCCCGTGCCGTCAGCAGCGCCACCATGCGGCGCGACAAGGTCTGCTGCTCGAAGAGGTCGAGATAGAATTCCTTCTCCTGCGTGCACAACGTCAGCAGCCCGACGGTCAGCCGCTCGTCGATATCGAGCGCGAGTTCGTCGGGCACCGCCTCGATCTCTGAGTGACCGGCCGACGCGGGATCGACGTCGATGCCTTCAACCCGTGCATTGTGCGCGCGGATGACCTCCTGCAGATGGCGCGCGACGTTGGCCCGCGACAGCGCCAGCACGCGGTCGCGCAGCGCGAGCTCCAGCCGGGTCAACTTGTCGAGGCCCAGAATCCGCATCATCAGGCCGAGCGTCGTGGCGTTCACGAACAAGGTGAGCAGCACGAACAGCGTGGCAAGAATGGCGGTGAATTCACGGATATTGTCGGGCAAGCGCACATCGCCCGACACGACCATGGCAAGCACGATGGTGACGGCGCCACGCAGGCCGCCCCACACCAGCACCACCTTGTAGCGCCCGGTGACCGGCTGCACGAGGCGGACCCTTTCCAGGATCGGCAGCATGCCGAACACCACCAGCGTCCGCGCCACGAAGGCGCCGACTGCCACGGCCCCCAGGCCCCAGACATAGAGCCAGGTGATTTGCCCCAGCACGTTGGCGGCCAGCATCGAGGCCAGGATGAAGATCAGGCAGTTGCTCCAGAACTCGAGCTGCGTCCAAAGCTGGCGCAGCGCCGTCCACTGGCGGGGGTGCAGGTGCGTGGGCCCGTAGGCCGCAACGGTGAGCGCCGCCATCACGACAGAGATGACTCCGGAGATGTGCAGATAGTGGTCGGCGACGATGTAGCTGGCATAGGCGAGACTGACGGTGACCGAGGCGATCGCTGCGTCCGATTCGCCCAGCCGCGGCAGGATGACCATCGCGCCACGCGCCAGCACGAAGCCGAACAGGATTCCGCCGACGAACTCGCGGGCGAAGGCAAAAGCCGGGTTCGCTATGTCGGCCGCGACCTGCCGCGCAAGGTCGGGATCGCTCGTGCGGATCAGCGCGTCCATCATGAACCCGAAGGCGGCGATGGCGACAGCGTCGTTGAACAGCGACTCGCCCTCGGCAAGGATCGACAGGCGCTTGGGTGCGCCGACGTCGCGGAAGATGCCGATGACCGCCGCCGGATCGGTGGTCGAGACGATCGCGCCCAGCAGCAGGCAAACCATTATGTCCATGCCGGTCGCCAGCCTCGCCACGCCGGCGACACCTGCGATGCAGACCAGCACCGCCACGATGGCAAGCAGCAGCACGGCGAAAATCTCGTCGAGCAGCCGACGCACGTCGATCGTGAGGCCTGCGGTAAACAGGAGCGGCGGCAGAAACAGCGGCAGGAACACCTCGTTGCCGAGCTCCAACCGGTCAAGGCCGGCGAAGATGTCGCCCACGGCGCCGAACGTATGGCTGCTGGTCGCGATCCACGAGCCGAGGAAGCCCAAGCCCAGGCCGGCCGTCGCCAGCAGGACGGTGTGTGGCAGGCGCAGGCGCTCGGCGAGCGGCACCAGCAGGCTGACCAGGGTCAGCACCATCGCGATGGCAAGCAACGCGTAGACGATATCGGTCACCGGTCGAACTTACCTTGCCTGTGTTCCCTGTCAGCTTATAACCACGGCGATGGCCCGGTTGGCAGTCTTCATTCACGGTATGTGGGGCACGTCCGAGGTCTGGCGTAACTGGCGCCCCTTCCTCGAGGCCCGTGGCTGGCAGACTTTGGCGCCGGCGTTGCGCCACCACGACGCGCCTCCTCTCTCCCCTCCGGCCGCCCTCGGCACGACGAGCTTGAACGACTACATCGCCGATCTCGAAGGGCTGATCCGGACGCTGCCGGACAAACCGGTGGTGATCGGCCATTCGATGGGCGGGCTGATCGCGTTGCTGCTGTGCGCGCGGGGCCTGGCGCGGGCCGGCGTGCTGCTGACGCCCGCACCGCCGTCGAGCGTGTTGGCGCTCCGGCCCTCCAACCTGATGGCCTTCGCGCGCATCCAGATGAACTGGGGCTGGTGGCGCAAGCCGCACCGCGCGACGCTCGCCGAAGCTTTGTCCTCGACCTTCAACACCATGGACCCCAAAGAAGCGGCGCCGCTCCATGAAACGTTCGTGCACGAGTCGGGGCGCGCCCTGTTCGAGATTGCCCTGCCCTGGCTCGACGGGACCAGGACGGCGGCGGTCGACCCCAAAACCGTAACCGTGCCGCTGCTGTTCGTGGCGGCAGAAAAAGACAAGCTCACGCCGCCCGGCGTGGTGCGCCGCACCGCGGCGCGCTTCGACAAGGTCTCGACCTATCGCGAATACCTCGGCCAGGGCCATTGGGTATTGTGCCAACCCGGCTGGCAGACGATCGCTACGGACGCTGCGGCGTGGCTGGACACGCGCGGCTGATGCCGATCATCGATTTCCCCGAACTCAAGGCCGCGCTGGTGCGTGATGGCAGGCTGATGGCGCTCGACGTTGGCAGCAAGACCATCGGCGTCGCCACCTCGGATATGACCCGCCGGCTGGCGACGCCGCTCACGACCCTCAAACGCACCAAGCTCGCATCGGATCTCGCTGCACTTGCCGATCTCGCAAGCAAGCACGAGGTCAAGGCGCTGGCGGTCGGCCTGCCGCTCAACATGGACGGCAGCGAAGGCCCGCGCTGCCAGTCGGTGCGCCAGTTCGTCGCCAACATCGCCAACCACGGCCCGCCCGCCCTCGCCGCCCTGCCCATCGTCCTGCAGGACGAACGGCTCAGCACCGCCGCCGTGACGCGCGGCATGATCGACGACTACGACATGAGCCGCGCCAAACGCGCCGAGCGCGTCGATGCGGCGGCGGCGGCCTGGATCCTCGAAAGCGCGCTCGCCCGCCTGGCGAGATCGCCTACTTGAGCACGATCTCGTGCGTCAGCCGCTCGGTCTCTTCCCCCGAGCGGACGTCGAAGGCGACCTCCCAGCGGCCGGTCGCGACCAGCGTCATGCCTTCGGCGCGGTAGCGACCGTCGAGACCCGGTGCGATCCTGAGATGCTGGACGGCGCCGCGCCCCTCGTTCGACACTTGGACGTCGACGGCGACCAGCTCGGCCGCGTCGCCGCGCTTGGTGCAGACATTCAGGATCAGGGCAAACGGCTCACCGATCTCGATGCGTGACGGATCGGGCCGGAAGGCAATCATGTAGTGGTCGGAGAACACCACCCAGCCGGTGCCGCGGCCGAGATCCAGCGGGCAGTCGGCCCAAGCGGGCGCCGCCGCGAGCGACAGTGACAGGGAGACGAGCGTAATGGACAGGCGCATCGCGATCCTTTTCAACGTCGCCGGCTTGTCTTTTTTGCGGCAGTGAGCGTCCAGCCGTAGTTGAAACTGACCGACAAGCGCTCGCCGGCGAAGCAGGCCGGCGGCACCTCATGGCGCAGCCAGCTTTCGAACAGCAGCAGGTCGCCCGCCTTGGCCGGGACACTGACGAAGGAGCGAAAGCGCTGCGGCGCGTCGGTCCGCCGCGGCGGCGCCGCCATGAGACTGGCCAACCGCGGGTCCTCGAATTTCAAGGCGCCGGCGCCGCGGGGCACGTCAATGTAGTAGGTGCCGCTGATGAAGGAGGTCGGATGCAGGTGCAGCGAATGGACGACGCCTGCCGGCATGACGTTGGCCCAGCAATCGGTCATGGCGAGCGGGCGGCCCGTGAGGTCGTAGTGCAGCGCGCGCGCGAAGGCCTTCACATGCGGGTCGATGCGACGGCGCAGATCGGCGAACGGCGCCGACACGAGATGCAGGCGATCGAGCGAGCCGTAGGAGGTGTAGCCGCCGAGATAATGCCGTGCCGACCAGCGTCGGCCGGCCGCATCCGAGGCGGCCAGCGCCTGGCATTCGTCGCCGAGGCCGCGGTTGAAACGCGGCCAGCCCGGGCGCGCCAGAGATTGGCGATAAATAAGCGTCGGGAAAAGGGCACGGATCGCCATAGCGTGATTATCCGTGAAGCGGCCGCCTCATGCTATGATTTCGCATGCTTAGCCCCCAGCAGATCGAGACCTACCGGCGCGACGGTTATCTGGTGATCCCGCGCCTGATCCAGGGCGAACAGCTCGCCGAGTTGCGCGCACTGACCGACCGCATCGTGGCCGAGGCCCGCGGCGTGGCGGCCAACGACGAGCTCTACGACCTCGAGCCCAGCCACAGCGCCACCCTGCCCCGCGTGCGCCGGCTGAAACCTGCCATTTTCAAGCGCTACGCCTTTTTCCATGGCCTGGTGCGCGATGCCAAGATCACGTCGATCCTCGAGCCGCTGCTCGGACCGGCGATCCGCCAGTATGGCGGCAAACTCAACATGAAATCGGCGGGTTATGGCTCGCCGGTCGAATGGCACCAGGACTGGGCCTTCTATCCCCATACCAACGACGACGTGCTGGCGACCGGCATCTATCTCGACGACTGCGATCTCGGCAACGGACCGATGATGGTGCTGCCCGGCAGCCATCTCGGGCCGACCTACGACCACCATGCCGACGGCCGCTTCTGCGGCGCCATGGATCCTAAGGCCTGCGATCTCGATTTCACCCAAGCGGTGCCGCTGATGGGCCCCGCAGGCTCGATGACCATCCATCATGCCCGCCTGGTGCACGGCTCGGCGCTCAATACCTCCAACCGTGAGCGCCGCCTGTTGCTGCACGAATACACCGCCGCCGACGCCTGGCCGCTGATGGGTATCGGAAATTTCGACGAGTTCAACAGCCGCATGGTGACGGGCGAGCCCGGCGTCGAGCCGCGCCTGCGGCAGGCACCGGTGCGCATGCCGCTACCGCCGGCCGATCACCAGGGCTCGATCTACGAGAACCAGCGCGCCACCGGCCGGCGCCACTTCGAGACCTTCCAGGAAGGTGCGGCGCGTGTCGTCGGATAGGTTCAACCGGCGGCTGTTCCTGCTGGGTGGTCTCGCCTGCGCGCTGCCGTGGCGGATGGCGCATGCGGCCGAGCGTCTCCATATCGGCGGCTCGCGCGGTACGATCGAATTCGCGATCGGCGATTCGAAGATTTTTCGCACGACCGGTGGATTCAAGAGCTGGGACGGCAAGGTCAGCGTCGACGATGCCGACGTGTCGAAGAGCAACGTCGAAGTGGTCGTCCACACCACCAGTATTCAGATGCTGGACTTGCAACAAACGAACATGCTGAAGGACGTCGACTTCTTCGACGTCCAGAACTTCCCGGAAATGACCTTCCGTTCGAACAGGATAGAGCGCACTGGCGAAACGACCTTGAAGGTCGAAGGCAGCATCACCTTGCGCGGTATCACCCGGCCGATGACCCTCGATGTGTCGGTGACCGACCGCCAGCCTGACGCGACAGCGGGTTCGCGCTATGCCCGCTTCAATGCCCACGGCAGCATCAAGCGGTCCGATTTCGGCATGACCAAGTTCATCGACATGGTCGGCGACACTGTCGACCTCGCCATCCGCACCGACGCCTGGCGCTAAGCGCGTCGTGCCGACCGGCAGCTACACTTCCCTCGCCAAGGCCTTGCATTGGACCGCCGCCGCCCTGGTGCTTGGCATGCTAGGCGTCGGCCTGTGGATGACCGGCCTTCCGATCAGCCTGCTAAAGCTGCAGGTTTATGCTTGGCACAAATGGATCGGCCTCACGGTGCTGGTGCTGACTCTGCTGCGCCTCGGCTGGCGCTGGCATGCGCCGCCGCCACCGCTGCCCGACGCCGTCACGCGCTGGGAACGCAAGGCAGCGCCTCTCGGCCATGCCGCATTGCTGGTGCTACTGCTCGCCATGCCGATGAGCGGCTGGCTGATGAGTTCGGCGGGCGGCGTCAGCGTTTTCTTGTTCGGCGTGCTGCCAATGCCCAACCTGGTGCCGCGTGATCCCAAGCTGTTCGAGGCGCTGCGCACGACCCACTATGTTCTGTCGCGGCTGCTGATCGTGGTCGTGGCAATTCATGTCGCGGCCGTGGTCCGCCACGACCTGTTCCGCCGTGACGGCATCTTCCGTCGCATGTGGCCCTCGTTCCGATAGGACTTCGATGCGCAAGCTTCTGATCGCGCTCGTTCTGCTGGCTGCCCCTCCCGCGCTCGCCGGGCCAAACGATTCCTGGACGATCGATCCAGCCAAGAGCCGCATCGCCTTCAACGCCAGCCAGGTTGGCAAGTTCATCTCGGGTCGCATCGGCAAATGGACTGGCATCATCGTGCTCGATCCTGCCAATCTCGGCGCAGCGCGCATCGACATCCGCATGGATATGAAGACGGCGAGCGCCGGCACCAAGGACGTCGACGACCTGATGCTCGGCAAGGACTTCCTCGACGTCCAGAAGGCGCCGGAGGCCCGTTTTACGAGCAAGGCCATGACGTCGCGCGGTGGCGACCGCTACGAAGCACGCGGCAAGCTGACCATCCGCGAGGTCACGCGCGACGTCGTGCTACCCTTCACGCTCAGGATCGAGGGCGAGCAGGCCAATGCGCGCGGCCGCCTCGACATCAAGCGTCTCGACTATGGGATCGGCCGCAACGAATGGGCGGCGACCAGCTATGTCGCCGACGAGGTCACGATCGAGGTCACGGTCGTGGCCACGCGGCCTCGCTGAGCATGCGACGGCGCACCTTCCTGTTCGCCGCCGCCCCGTTCGCCGCCACGGCGCGCGCCCAGTCGGGCCTGTGGCCCGAGCGGTCCGGCAGCTACGCCGGCGCCATGCGCTTCTACGGCTCGATCCCGCTCGAGGACACCTATCCCCCGCCCGCCAATCCTCATGTCGACCTCGACGACCGCGCGCCGTTCGGTGTCTTCTTCTCCATCCAGCCCGACGACGGCGGCACGGTCATTTGGCTGCGCATCGATGGCGGACCGATGCAGACGGCCGAGGGCGGCGAGACCTTGCGCTTCGGTCTGCTGAACGCAGGCTTCGCCCAACTCGTCGCCGCGCAATCCCATCCGGCGCCGCGGTCCGCCACGCTGACCGCCCACCCCGATTCGCTCGGCACGGAAGCGCTGTTCAGCCATGCCGATGGCAGTTTCTGGCGGCGCCATTTCAACATCCGGTTCACGCCGGCCGGCGGCGACGTCATCGTCTGGGTATTCGACGCCGCAGGCACCCGCGCCCGGACGTGGCGCGGCTCGATGATGAAACGCGCTTAGGGCCTCGGCCCGACATAGTTCGATTGCGGCCGGATGATGCGGCCGCCTTTCTCCTGCTCGAAGATGTGGGCGCACCAGCCGGCGGTCCGCCCGACCGCGAACAGGGCAGTGAAGGCGCTGCGCGGTACTTCCAGCGCCTCGAGGACAAGCGCCGTATAGTATTCGACGTTGGTGTCGAGCCGCCGGCCCGGCTTGTACTTGCGCAGCGCCGCGATTGCTCCCCGCTCGACCGCCGAGGCATAGGCCAATCGGCCAGCCGTCGCCGGCAGGGTCGCGACGGTGCGTTTGAGCACGTCGGCGCGCGGGTCGCGCACCTTGTAGANNGGTGCGCCGCCATGCAACGGGCCCTTTAGCGCGCAGAGCGCCGCCAGCACCGACGAGATCAGTTCGGCCTTCGTCGAAGCGACGACCCGGGCGGTGAAGGTCGAGGCGTTGAAGCCGTGATCGGCGATGGTCGCGAGGTAGGTGTCCAGCGCCTTCTCGAACACCACGCCGGCGCGCTGGCCGCGGATCATGCGCAGGAAATCCTGCGCCGTCGTGAGGTCGGGATCGGGGGCGATCGGCGCCGTGCCTTTGTCGGCGTTGAGCAGGGCGGCCAGGAACACCGGCATGGCGCCGCAAACCAGGAAATGGTGCGGCGTCTTCTCGCTGTCGGGCAGCATGGCGATGCCGACCCGGAGCGCCTCGACCGGATTGAGGCCGCGGGTCGCCGCCAGCAGCTTCGGCACGTCGGCGAAGGCGCGGACGCGCGCTGCTGCCAGGCCCCGACGGACCGCGGCCTCGTCACCTCCGCCTTCGGCATAGCCTTCCCACAGCAGGGCGGCGACGCCCTCGAAGCCGCGCGTGGCGGCCAGCTCTTCGACGGCATGGCCGCGCACGGTCAGCCGGCCCTCCTCGCCGTCGACCTCGCTCATCACCGTGTCGGCCACGATCACACCGTCGAGGCCGCTATCCACCCGTGTCTGCAGCATCTTTGTTCCCCTTGATGTTCACCGGGAACGTCGTTCCGCAGAAATATATTGTCAATCTTGATTATATTGATCAATATACTGAAATGGCAACAGAATGGCTGAGTTCCAAGGAAGCGTCGCACCGGCTAGGCGTCTCGTCGGCCACGCTTTACGCCTATGTCAGCCGCGGCCTGCTACGCTCCGAAGCGAGCGACGGCCGGCGCGAGCGGCGCTATCGCGCCGAGGACATCGTTCGCCTGCGCCGGCGGCGCGACGTCGGGCGCAAGGCCGAGTCGATCGCCGGCAACGCCCTCGATTTCGGCACGCCGGTGCTCGAATCGGCACTGACCCTGATCGACGACGGCCGTCTTTATTATCGCGGCATGGACGCCGCACACCTCGCGCGCAGCGCCGCGCTGGAGGATATCGCCCGCCTGCTCTGGGGTTGCGACGACACGCCCTTCGCGCCCGACAACCTGCCGCCCATGACCACGGCGCTGCGCCGCGCCTGGATTGCAGCCGCCACGCTCTCGCCCATCGACCGTTGCCTCGTCCTGTTGCCGGCCGCCGCCGCGCTCGACCATCCGAGCTGGGTCGAGGATCGCCCGGCCATGCTCGAAACCGGGGTGCGGGTGCTGCGGCTGCTCACTGCCGCGGTGACGGCCCGGCCGCCCTCGGCGCTGCCCATCCACGAGCAGCTCGCCACCGCCTGGAAGGTGCCGCCCGAGCGAGCGCCCATCCTACGCGCCGTGCTGGTGCTGCTGGCCGACCACGAGTTCAACGCCTCGGCCTTCGCCGCCCGCGTCGTCGCATCGACCGGCGCCAATCTCTATGGCGCCACGATCGCTGGCCTTGCGGCGCTCAACGGCCCCCGCCATGGCGGTGCGACGCGCCGGGTCGCCGCCCTGTTCGACGACGCCAAGCGCGCGCCCGACCTCGATGCCGAGCTCGCCCGGCTGCTGCGCAGCCGCGTCTATATCCCGGGCTTCGGCCACCCGCTCTACCCCGATGGCGACATCCGGGCTGCCACACTCTTTGCCTTGCTGCGCGAGACGGTGCCGGACTCGCCCGAACTCGCCTTCGCCGAACGGCTGGAGGCGGCGGTCGAACGCCTGATCGACCGCAAGGCCAATGTCGATTTCACCTCCGTGGCGGTGGAACGGGCACTCGGCCTGCCCAAGGACTCGGCGCTGGCGATGTTCCTGCTCGGCCGCACCGTCGGCTGGATCGCCCATTCCCTGGAGCAGGCCGCACATGGGGCATTGATCCGGCCGCGCGCCCGCTATACGGGTCCGCAGCCCGGAGTCTGAGGCCGCCGCTCGAATGACCGATGCCCTGATCATCATCGACCTGCAGCAAGGCGCGTTTGGCGACGCGACGCCGAAACACGATGCGGCGGGGCTGGTCGCCCGCCTGAACAAGCTCGCTGGCACGGTGCGCACCCGGGGCGGTGCCGTCGTCTTCATCCAGCATGACGGGCTGCCCAGCGAACTCTTTCACCCGGACTTGCCGGGTTGGAGGCTCCTTGAGGAGCTGGACAGGGATCCTGCCGACACCGTCATCCGCAAGAAATCTTGCGACGCCTTCCTGGAAACCCCGCTCGACGAATTCCTGCGCTCGCGCTCTATCGACCGACTGATCATCACCGGCTGGGCGACCGACTACTGCGTCGACACCACGGTCCGAAGCGCCCTGGCGCGCGGCTATCCGACGACCGTTCCGTCGGACGGCCATACCGCCGCCGATCGGCCGCACCTCGCCGCGGAGAAGATCATCGAGCATCACAACGCCATCTGGGCCGACTTCCTGGCGCCCGCCGGCCCTGCCCGCGTCTGCCCCTGCGCCGAGGTCCGGTTATCCACCTAAAGGTTAACTTGCAGGTGTGGCAGGTGCGTGCTTAACGTCGCCTTTTAGTGACAAAGAAAATCGCGGGCGTGCCGAGGTTGCCCCACCTGCTCGGCATCGAAGGTCTGTCGCCTGAAACCATTTCAGGATTGCTCGACCTTTCCGAAACCTACATCGATCAGAACCGGTCCATCGACAAACGCCGCGACAAGCTCGCCGGCCGTACCGTCATCAACCTGTTCTTCGAGAATTCCACCCGTACCCGCACCAGCTTCGAAGTCGCCGCCAAGCGGCTGGGCTCCGACGTCATCAACATGGATGTCGCGACCTCCTCCGTGAAAAAAGGCGAAACGCTCCTCGACACGGCAATGACACTGAACGCGATGCGGCCCGATGCCATCGTCGTGCGCCACGCGGAGTCCGGCGCGGTGAACCTGTTGTCACAGAAGGTGAACTGCACCGTCATCAACGCCGGCG
>PLYQ01000233.1:18728-18993 GCA_003153415.1 Rhodospirillales bacterium
CGTCGACATCGTGATGATGCTGCGCTTGCAGACCGAACGCATGCAGGGCTCGTTCGTGCCCTCGATCAGCGAATACTTCCGCTTCTTCGGCCTCGACCACGAGAAACTCAAGGTCGCCAAGCCCAACGCGCTGGTGATGCATCCCGGCCCGATGAATCGCGGCGTCGAGATCGCCTCCGAGGTCGCGGACGGACCGCGCTCGGTCATCCTCGAGCAGGTCGCCAACGGCGTGTTCGTGCGCATGGCCGCGCTGGCGCTGTGCGAG
>PLYQ01000023.1:0-1236 GCA_003153415.1 Rhodospirillales bacterium
CGATGTCGGAAGGCGACGTGTTCTTGGGAATGCCGGCGCGCTTCGGCTTTTCGCCTTCGGCATAATCTTTTTGCTCGCCGAGCTGGATGTAGGGGCCGAATCGCCCGGCCTTCACGATGACGTCGAGATCGGTCGCCGGATCCTTGCCGAGGATGCGGTCGGCGCTGGCCTCGCTGTCGGCGGCAAGCGGGCGGGTGTAGCGGCATTCCGGATAGTTCGAGCAGCCGATGAAGGCGCCGAACTTGCCGAGCTTCAGCCCCAGCCGGCCGTTGGCGCAGGACGGGCAGTCGCGCGGATTCTTGCCGCCGTTGTCGTTGGCCGGGAAGAAGTGGGGCCCGAGCTCCTCGTCGATCTTGTCGAGCACTTCGCGGACGCGCAGGTCCTTGGTCTCGCCGACGGCGGCGGAGAAGGCTTTCCAGAATTCGCGCAGGACCTGGCGCCAGTCGATCTTGCCGCCCGAGATGTCGTCGAGCTCTTCCTCGAGATGGGCGGTGAAGTCATACTCAACGTAGCGCGGGAAGTAGCTCTGCAGGAAGGCAGTGACGATGCGGCCGCGGTCCTCCGGCACGAAGCGCTTGCGGTCGATCTTCACGTAATTGCGCCGCTGCAGCACCTCGATGATGCTGGCGTAGGTCGACGGCCGGCCGATGCCGAGCTCTTCCAGCTTCTTCACCAGGCTGGCCTCGGAATAGCGCGGCGGCGGTTCGGTAAAATGCTGTTCCGGCACGACCTCTCGGCGTTCCAGCGCCTCGGCCTCGATCACGTCGGGCAGGATGGCGTTGCCGTCCTCATCCTCGTTGCCGTTGTCGTCCTTGCCCTCGTCGTAGAGGGTGAGGAAGCCGTTGAACTTCACGACCGAGCCGGTGGCCCTGAGCTGCACGGTCTTGTCGGCGCTCGCGATATCGACCGTGACCTGGTCGAGCACGGCGCTCTCCATTTGGCTGGCGACGGTGCGCTTCCAGATCAGTTCGTAGAGGCCGAGCTGATCCTTGTCGAGATACTGGGCGACGTCCTGCGGCGTGCGGAAGAGATCGGTCGGGCGGATCGCCTCGTGCGCCTCCTGGGCGTTCTTGGCCTTCGAGGTGTAGACGCGCGGGCTCGCCGGCACGTAGCTCTGGCCGTACTTGGTCTCGATCAGGCGGCGGGTCTGGCCGATCGCCTCGGGGGCGAGCTGCACACCGTCGGTGCGCATGTAGGTGATCAGGCCGACCGTCTCGCCGCCGATGTCGACGCCTT
>PLYQ01000023.1:1250-22621 GCA_003153415.1 Rhodospirillales bacterium
CGGACCTGACGGCGGTCGATCGAGGCGACCGAGAAGGCGCGGCGCTCGATCTCGTGCTTGGCCGACTCGGCGCGCTCGGCACTGTTGAGGTCGAATTTGTCGAGCTTGCGGCCGTCGAGGTGGGTGAGGCGGGCCTTCAGCGNNGCGCGGCGGGCGAGATAGGCGTCGATCAGCGGCTGGTCGAGTTCGCGCGGATGGGCGACGGCGTCGAGCACCGACTGCTTGGTGATCGAGTTGAAGGTAACCCGTTTGACGTCGACGCCGACCAGCGCCTTCTTGGCCGCCAGGATGTCGCGCACGTGCCACGAGATGGCCTCGCCCTCGCGATCCGGATCGGTGGCGAGATAGAGCTTGCCGCCCTTGGTGATGGCCTTGGCGATGGCGTCGATGCGCTTCTGCGACTGGGCATCGACTTCCCAGTCCATGGCGAAATCCTCGTCCGGACGGACCGAGCCATCCTTGGGCGGCAGGTCGCGGACATGACCATAGGAGGCCAGCACGGTGAAACCGGGGCCGAGATATTTACCAATGGTCTTTGCCTTGGCCGGGGACTCGACGACCAATACGTCCATCGCCGGAATAGCTCCGTGTAACATTAAGTACCGGAGCTAAATCACTGATCTAAATCAGAGATACGCGGTTACCCCGGTGCCTCTCCAGGCGGCCCTCCAGCTCGAGGGCCAGCAGGACCTCCGCCATGGAGGCGGCGGACACTTGGCAGCGACGTACCAGTTCGTCAACCGCAGTAGGTGTGGGACTAAGCGCTTCGAGCACTTTTGCAGTGCTACTGTCAGGCGATTTTTGCCGGGGTTTTTCAAGGACTTGCGGCGCAGACTGCGGCAAACCCAACACACTTAAAATATCGTTGGCGTCACGCACCAGAATGGCCCCGTAGCGGATAAGGCTATTGGAGCCGGCATGGCGGGGGTCCATGGGTGAACCGGGCACCACAAAGACCTCGCGACCCTGTTCGGCGGCCCTTTGCGCCGTGATCAGGGAGCCCGAACGGGCAGCCGCTTCGATCACGATCACCCCGGCCGACAGTCCCGACACGATGCGGTTGCGGCGGGGGAAAGGCGCGGGCGATCGACGGCGCGCCGTGGGACGATTCGCTCAGCAGTAGACCCTGGGCGGCGATGCGGGAATAAAGAGAGGCGTTCTGCGGCGGGTAGATCTGGTCGATGCCGCCGGCCAGCACGGCAATGGTGCCGGTGGCCAAGGCGGCCTCATGCGCGGCGGTGTCGGTGCCGCGCGCCAAGCCGGAGGCGATCACGAAGCCCGCTGCCCCCAGAGTGGCCGCGAGCTCCCCTGCAAAGCGCCGGCCCGCCATCGAGGCTTCGCGCGCGCCCACCAGCGCCAGGGTCGGCCGGGCGGGCAGGCCTGGATCGCCGATTGCCGACAGGACAGGCGGTGCATCGGCCAGCGCCGCCAGCGACGACGGATAGGCCGGATCGCCCAACACCAGGAAGCGCCCGCCGGCGGCGGCCAGCGTTTTTTCCTCCTGTGCGATGACGGCGTCGGAAACCGTGGCGAGCGTCGCACACGCCGCCCGCGCCGAGCCGAAATGCTGGAGCGCCTCATGGAAGGTGATCGGCCCGATCCGGGGGCTGCGCGCCAGCCGCAGGCGCGCGCGACGTTCCGCAGGATCGAGGTCGAGTTGCAGCGGGCCGTCGAACATGGCTCAACTCTAGGAGGAGATACTTATAAGTAAAACAACTATAAGTAGAAATCAGCGCAGTTTGGGATTGAGCGCGTCGCGCAGCCAATCGCCCAGCAGATTGACCGACAGCGACAGGATGACCAGCGCCAGCGCCGGGAAGATCACGATCCACCATTCGCCGGAAAACAGGAAGGCATTGCCGATGCGGATCAAGGTGCCGAGCGAGGGCTGGGTGGCCGGCATGCCGACCCCGAGATAGGACAGCGACGCTTCGGCGATGACGGCGAGCGCCAGCTCGATGGTGGCGATCACCAGTACCGGCCCCCAGGCGTTGGGCAGCACATGGCTGAGCGCAATGCGCGTGCCCGGCACGCCGATGATACGGGCGGCATTGACGTAATCCTTGTTCTTTTCGGCCAGCGTCGTGGCGCGGGTGACCCGCGCGAACTGCGGCCAGTAGGCAAAGCCGATCGACAGCACCAGCACCCAGATCGCGATATCGTCGTGGACGTGCTTGGGCAGCACGACCCGCGCCACGCCGTCGAGGGTGAGGGCGATCAGGATGGCGGGCACGGTGAGCTGGATGTCGGCCATCCGCATGATCAGCGCCTCGACCCAGCCGCCGCGGAAGCCCGCCAGCAGGCCCAGCAACACGCCGGTTGCGACAGACAGCACGATGGCGGCCAGCCCGATCATCAGCGACATGCGGCAGCCATAGAGGATCGCCGACAGCACGTCGCGGCCCTGGTTGTCGGTGCCGAGCAGGTGCTTGGCGCTGCCGGCCTCGAACCAGGCGGGCGGCGTGAAGGCCTCCATCAGGTTGAGCGACTTGATGTCGAAGGGATTGAACGGGGCGATCCAGGGCGCGAAGGCGGCGCCCGCAAAATAGAGCACGGTCACCACGGCGGCGATCACGGTGAGCGGCGAACGGCGGAAGCTCCACCACAGGTCCGACTCGCGCAGGCGGGCGAGGGCGGAGGTGTCGGTCATGATGTCTTCGTCCGGCGGCACCACAGCGCACCCAGTGCTCCCAACAGGGCAAGTACCGCGCCAAACGGACCGAAGCCGTCAAAGCTGCCGGCGCCGATGATGGCGCCGCCCAGTGCTGCTGCGCCAACCCAGCCGACGCTGGCCGCCGCGCCGTTCAGCCCCATCACCGTGCCGCGAACGGACTCGGGCACCGCGGCGAGGCTCGCCATCAACGAGGGCCGGCCGAGCGCGTTCAGCATGACATAGACGAAACCCAACGCCACCGAGGTCACCGGATCGGGATGCCACAGGAAGAGCACCAGCGCCGCCACGCCCGTCGCCACCATGGCGACGGCGAAGGTCATCAGCCGGTCGCGCCGCCGGTCGGCGAGATAGCCGCCCACGACCGTGCCCACGACATTGCCGATCGCGAACACCGCCAAAGGCAGCGCCAGCTCCACCAACGAAAGGTGATAGGTGACCTGCAGGAAGGTGGCGTAATAGACCGCGGCCAACCCATAGCAGATGCGCTCGGCAATGCCGGTGCCGAGCAGGCCGAGCACAAGGGGCGACAGGGCGCCACGCATCGTCACCTTGGGCGCGCCGGGCAGGGCGCGCGCGGTTGGCGTGACAGTGAGGAACAGCGCCAGGCTTCCTGCGAAGGCGAAACCGCCGACGCAGAACAGCCAGCCGCGCCAGCCGATGATCGAGCCGACCGCGGCAGCCATCGGCACGCCGATCAGCAGGGTGAGCGATTGGCCGCTCATGACCCAGCCGAGCGCCCGGCCGCGCTGGCGGTCTTCGACGTGCGCCGAGACCTCGGCGAAGATCACGCCCATGAAGGTGCCGGAGCAGGCGCCGCTGATCGCCGCCCAGACAGCGAGGTCGAGAAAACTGCTGGCGAGGCCCTGCATCAACACGGTGAGCCCGAGCGCCAGAGGCGCCACCACCAGCAGGGCGCGCCGGCCGACCACGTCGGACAGCCAGCCGCCCAGCGCCGAGGTGATGCCCCAGGTGATGGAGGTCAGCGACACCAGGTTGGCGACCAGCGGCATGCTGACGTCGAGATCGTAGGCGACTTCGAGCAGGAAGGGCGCGCGCGTCGTGCCGGCCGAGGTGGCCGCGAAGGAGCCGAGGCAGGCCGCGCCGATCAGCGCCCACGGCAGGGCGCGGTCGAGCCTTCGGTTTAGCGTCGTCTCAGCCACCGGAGGCCCCCAGCCGGGCGCGGTCGAGGCGTAGTCGCGGGTCGATGGCGGCGTAGAGCAGATCAACGAAGAAATTGATGGAGACGAAAATGAACGAGACCATCACCAGATAGGCTGCCATCACCGGTATGTCGGCGAACTGCACCGACTGGATGAAGAGCTGACCCATGCCCGGCCACTGGAACACCGTCTCGGTGATGATCGAAAAGGCGATCAGGCCGCCGACCTGGATGCCGATCACGGTAATGACCGGCAGCAGCGTGTTCTTGAGTGCGTGGCGGAAATGCACGGCGCGGTTGGTCAGTCCGCGGGCGCGCGCGAACTTGATGTAGTCGGTGCGCAGCACCTCCATCATCTGCGAGCGCACCAGCCGCAGCACCAGGGTCATCTGGAACAGCTACAGCGTGAAGGCCGGCAGCACGATGGCCTTCAGCCCCGCGGCCGTGACGAGGCCCGAGCTCCACCAGCCAAACTTCACTGTCTCGCCGCGGCCGAACGAGGGGAAACACCAGCTGCCGGGCAGGCCGATCGCCGGCGCCCAGTTCTTGCACTCCACCGAGAAGACGTAGATCAGCAGGATGCCAATGACGAAGGTCGGCATGGCGACGCCGGCCAGCGAGAAGGTCATGACCGCGCCGCTGCCCAGGCTGCCGCGTCGCAGTGCCGTCAGCACGCCGAGTGGGATGCCCATGAACAGCGCCAGCAGGGCCGCCACTGCCACCAGCTCGAGCGTCGCCGGCATGCGTTCGACGATCAGGTCGGAGACGGGGCGCGCCAGACGATAGCTCTTGCCGAAATTGCCCTGCACCGCATTGCCGAGGAAGCGCGCGAACTGCACCGCCACGGAATCCTCGAGCCCGAGGGCGCGCCGCATCTCCTCGCGGTCGGCCGGGCTCGCTTCCTGGCCCACCATGTTGTTGACCGGGTCGCCCACGAAATTGAACAGCGCGAAGCACAGGAACGACACCGCCAGCATGACGGCCATCGCCTGGACGAGGCGGGAGACGACGAAAGCCAGCATTAGCTAAAGACCGCCGTGAACCTCATGCTGAGGAGGCCGCGCAGCGGCCGTCTCGAAGCATGGGCCACGAGCGTGGTGTCCGTTACCCACCCTTCGAGACGGCGCTCCGCGCCTCCTCAGGGTGAGGTAGAGGTCGATAATGGCCAACCTCACTTCATCTTGGCGTATTTGAAGTTGGGCGAATCGTTGGCGGCGATCGGGATGTCGACCTTGTCGCTCATCGACCACACGATCACCTGGTGATGCAGCGGCAGGTAGGGCATGTCGGCCACCGCGGCGTTCCAGGCGTCGGCGATCATGGCGTCGCGCTTGGTCTGGTCGACCTCGGTCAGCATGCGGTCGCTGAGGTCGTCCATCTTGGCGTTGCTGTAGCCGGTGTAGTTCCAGCCGCCGATCTTCTTGGCGGCGTCGTTGGTCTGGTAGAGGAAGGTGAAGACGTAGTGCGAGTCGAGCGTCGGCACGCCCCAACCCAGCATGTAGAAGCTCGAGTCCTTCTTCTGCAGCTTGGGGAAGTGCAGCGTCTTGGAGCGCGCCTGCAGGTCGACTTTGATGCTGATCTGGGCCAGCATGCCGGCGATCGCCTGGCAGATCTGCTCATCGTTGTTGTAGCGGTCGTTGGGGCAGTCGAGCGTGACGCCGAAACCGTCGGCGTAGCCGGCATCGGCCATCAGTTTCTTGGCGGCAGGCACGTCGTACTTCAGCCGCTTGTCGAGGGCCGCGGTGTAGCCGTGCACGCCGGGTGAGGTCGTGAGCCCGGCGGGCGCTGCGAAGTTGCGCATCACCTTGGCCTTGATCGCCTCGATGTCGATGGCCTGGTACATCGCCTGGCGCACACGCTGGTCGGCGAACGGGTTCTTACCTTTGACCGTCGCGTACTTGAGCTCGGGCGAGGCGACGTCGAGTCCGAGGAAGATCGCCCGCACCTGCGCCGTTTCCAGAGTCTTGAGTCCGGCGGTCTGCTTGATGCGCGCGACGTCCTGCAGCGGTGCGTCGAGCACGAAATCGACCTGGCCCGAGATTAGCGCCGCCACGCGCGTCGCCGGCTCCTTGATCGGCGAGTAGACCAGCTCGTCGGGATAGTTGGGGAAATCCTTGGCGCCCCAGTAAGAGGGGTTCTTGACCAGCACGGTGCGCACGTCAGGGTCGCGCTGCTTGACGGTGTAGGGGCCGGTGCCCATGGCGTTGCGCACCGCGAAGGTCTCTTCCTTATCCTTGAAGCTCTGCGGCTTGGTGACGTTGTGTTTCTCCGCCCACGCCTTGGACATGATCAGGATGGAGGTCGTGTAGTCGGTCAAAATAGGGTTCGGCCCGTTGGTGACGATCTGCACGGTCAGCGGATCGACCGCCTTCACTTCCTTGATGCTGGAGATGTAGGAGCGGAAATCGGAGCTCGGCGCCAGCGCGCGGTTGTAGCTGAACACCACGTCATCGGCGGTGAAGGGCGTGCCGTCGCTGAACTTCACGTCGGGCCTGAGCTTGAACTCCCAGGTGTCGGCGGCGACGGCCTTCCACGACAGCGCCAGGCCGGGGATCTTGCTCAGCGACGGATCGCGTGCGATCAGCGGCTCATAGTAATGCAGGTTCATGGCCGTGGTCGGCCCCTCGTTCTGAGCGTGCGGGTCGAGCGTGAGCGCGTCACCCTGGCTCGCCCAGCGCAGCGTCTTGGCCTCGGCGGCGGAGGTGATGCAAAGCGCGGCCGCGGCGAGTGCGATCCATCGAGCGACGAACATGGCCTGAGCCTCCGTGAAATCGGCGATTCAGCGACCCTACCGGCCACCCCGGGGGCGATCAATGCCGCTGGTGTGGTATGACGAGACCATGAAAAGCTGGATTCTAGCGGCGGCGCTGATCCTTCTCGCTGCGAGCGCCGATGCGCAGCAGCGCACGCGGCTGCAAGTCTATTCGACGCTCGAGGCCGAACATATCGCCGACTTCAAGAAGGCGTTCGAGGCCGAGAACCGCGATATCGAGATCGTCTGGATCCGCGATTCGACCGGCGTCATCACCGCAAGGATCCTGGCCGAGCAGGGAGCACAGCGCGCCGACGCGATCTGGGGGCTGGCGGTCACCTCAACCATGCAGCTCAAGCCGCGCGGCCTGCTCGAGCCCTACGCCCCCAAGACCCTGGCTGCGATCAAGCCCAGCTTCCGCGATCCGGCCGATCCGCCTTCCTATGTCGGCATGGAGGCCTGGGTGGCGGCGGTGTGCTTCAACACCATCGAGACCCAGAAGCTCGGGCTGCCCAAGCCTGCCTCGTGGTTCGATCTCCTCGACCCGCGCTTCAAGGGCAAGATCACCATGCCGCATCCGGCGTCGTCGGGGACCGGCTACTTCCATGTCTCGGCCTGGATCCAGACCTTTGGCGAGGCCAAGGCCTGGGAGTTCATGGACAAGCTCCACGACAACATCGCGATCTATGTCCATTCTGGATCGCAGCCCTGCCGCCTGGCCGCATCAGGCGAATTCCCGCTCGGCATCTCGGCCGAGATCTCGGCTGCGGAGGCCCGCCAAAAGGGCGCGCCGATCGAGGGCCTGATCATGAAGGAGGGCGGTGGCTGGGAGATGGACACCGCCGCCATCCTGAAGGGCACAAAGAACGTCGCGGCCGCGCAACGGCTGATGGATTTCGCCGCCAGCCGCAAGGCCAACGAGCTCTATGCGGAGTTCGTGAGCCAGGTCGCCATGCCTAGCATCGCCAGCAACATTCCGGGCTATCCGCCCGGCGTCGCCGAATCGATGATCAAGAACGACTTCGCCTGGGCCTCGGACAACCGCGCGCGGATCCTGGCCGAATGGGCCAAGCGCTATGAGGGCAAAGCGGCGGCGAGGAAGAACTAGTAGCGAGCGCCCTTTGCGCCGAAGCTGGAGAAGACTTCGCCGGCTGGTGACTTCTTCGGTGCGCCGATCGGCAGCAATCGCACCACCCGCTCCTCGCCGGGAGACAGATGGAAGCCTTCATCGTCGGCGCGATAGTGCGTGTCCTCGACTTGTATGCAGGGAGCGAGGCGCGTCGTGCGCAGGCGGAGCGACCAGCCTGCCGCAGCCTGGACCAGCTCGACGGAAAGGGCGGGGTCGGATTTGAGCGTGGCGCGCCCCAAGGGAAAATGGATCGCCTCGCTGAGGCGCGCGCCGGTCGCCACGTCGTCGAGCGTCACGACAGTCGCTTCGAGCGCCGGCGGGCCGAAGCGGTAGGCGTAGGTGATGTCGAAGAACGAGCCGATCAATTCGGCCGAGCTCAGCGTCGAGCTGCTGCGCGACGCAAGCTCGACCTCGCGCTCGCGGCGCATCACGACGGTCTCGCCGTTCAGCAGGCAGCACAGCGACAGCTTGGCGAGCACGGGAGCAGAGGTCTCATTGATCAGATGAATGCCGAGGCCGTTCAGCCCTTCGTCGGTCAGCGCTAGCTGCACCGGCCGGAAGGCGCGGCGCAATCCATGCCAGGCGAGCTTCGGCGCGCCTGAAGAATCGATCACGCCCCAGCCGGCGCCCGGTACGAAGTCCTTCAGCATCCAGACCAGTGCGCCGGCGCACGACGAGTCCTTGCGTCGCCACTCGGCGATCGTGGTTTCCATTACTTCTGCCGTCACGGCACGCGACAGCCGGAGATGGCGTGCCGGATCCGGTTCGACGCCGTAGAGCAGGCCGAGATAGTGGCTGCGCACGTCGGCGAAGTCCCAGATGGCACCCCTGTCGCGCGGCACGGCGGCATTCGCATGCACAGTCCCGCGCGGCACGTTGGCGAAGGCCAGGCACTCAGACGTGAAGCGCACGTTGGCGCGGCGGGCATCCTCGAGCGGCCGGAGATAGGCGCCGACGCCGTAATAATGCGAGACGCCGGCATTGGTGGCGAACGGCAGGTCTCCGCCACCGGGGGAATGGGCGACATAGATTGCGTCAGGCCGTAGCTTGGCGACGGCTTGCGGCAGGATCTCTTCGTAGAGCGGGCCGGTCCACAAAGCGGGCGGCAGGCCCATCATGGCGACCTGTTGCGCCACTTCGCTGCCGCCGCAGAGGACGGCAAGGGAGGGGTGAGACTGCGTGCGCGCGAGGAACTGCGCTACTTCGGTGTCGACGCTGGCGCGGTACGCCGGATCGGCGATCGGGTAATCCATGTTGGCGAACATGAAATCATGCCAGACGAGGATGCCGAGCTCGTCGCACAGAGCGAAGAAATCGTCGCTCTCGTAGGTCATGGTGCCGCCGACGCGTAGCATGTTCATGTGGGCGTCGCGTGCCTGTTCGAGCCAGGGGCGGAGCGACGCACGATCGCCCGCCAACGACACGAGGTCGGCGGCGCTCCAGCAGGCGCCGCGGGCGAAGATCTTCTGGCCGTTAACCTTCAGCGCGAATCCCTTGCCGTCGGCGCCGCGAT
The DNA here is from genome assembly GCA_003153415.1 of Rhodospirillales bacterium. Taxonomy (GTDB): domain Bacteria; phylum Pseudomonadota; class Alphaproteobacteria; order Reyranellales; family Reyranellaceae; genus Reyranella. The sequence continues at coordinate 10,478 of PLYQ01000023.1, forward strand.
CTACTTCGAGCGAGCGGAACCCGGTGCGGCCGAGATCGATCGTCTGGTCGCCCACATGCACGCGCACCTGATGCAGCGCGGGCGTGCCATGGGTGTGCGGCCACCATTTTTCGACCTTGGGAAGGCGGAGGGTACCTTCGAGACGGCCGTCGCTGGTCCATGTCAGAGGACAGCTCTTGCCGGTGGCTTCTAGCGTTGCGGCCGGCCGCGTGCCTTGCCCAACGAGTTTCAGCCAAACCGTCAGCACGCCATCGTCACCGTCGAGCGTCGCCCGCATGTCGAGCGCGCCTATCCCGTCGATCAGTTCGATGGCGCGCCACGGTCCCACGGCATGCACCGGCGGCTGCCAGCCCGACATGTGGCCGAGCAGAGTTGTGCGCACCAGGCGCAGCGCGTTGCTCTCCACGATCTGCGTGCGCCAACGCGCGCGCGGGCCCTTGCGGCTCGCCAGCTCCTTGTCGAGCGCGCGGAAGACGATCACGAGCTCGTTGTCGCCTATCGTGTCGACATCGACCTCGTGTGCCAGGAACATGTTGTCGGAGGCGAGGATCTGCGCGCCGTTCAGCCGGACTTCGGCGATGGTGGCGAGGCCCGCGAAGCGCAAGGTGCAGCGGCCGGTGGCGGCAAAGCGCGTGCGATACCAGATGTCTTTGTCGTGCAACGGTGTCGGCTGCTCGATGTTCCAGCGTCCGGCGGCCTGCAAGGCCTGCGCGGCGGTGCCGGGCGCGATGGCGGGAATCCAGTCTCCCACCTCCGTCAGCTTGAGCTGCCAGCCCTCGGTAAGGCGAACGACCGCCATCAGCCCATCCGCGCGACGAGTGTGGCAACGATCAGGTCGTAATCGGCTTCGATCGGCGCGAGTTGAAGCTTCGTCGCATCGAACTTCCGGCGGTTGGCCATGCGGGCGAGCTGGAACTGCAGGGCCTTGGTCGCTTCGGCGATGCGCCGGCCGGCGGCGGCCGCCTCGGCAAGTCCGGCCTGGCCGTTGGCGCCGAGCCACTGCAGGTAAGTGCCCAGCATCTCGAAATTGGCGCCGAGCTGGCGCGGCAGGTTGAAGGCGTAGAGATGGAAGTAATCCATGTCGCGCGCCGCCAGCCGCTCGAAATGCTCGGGTAGGGCTGACCGCCAGGCTGCAATAGGATTGATGGTGGGGCGATGCTTCAGATGGCCGTGCAGCAAGCCGAGCGAGGCCGCGACCAGTGCCTGGCCGCTGAGCGCGACCTGGCCGCGCTTCACGAACTCGACATAGGGAAACATGCCCTGGGCGGGCGGCGCCTTGAACAGGCCGTCGTAGTCGTCTCCGGAAACCACGTGGTAGCCGGTGTTGTGGAAGTAGCCGAAGCGACGCTGGGCAGTATCGAGCGCGATCGCCGCCACCGTGGTCTTCACGTGTCCTTTGCGATAGGTCGTCGGCCCGGTGTCCAGCAGCCAATGGCTATCGACCTCGATCAGCACAGGCCGGCCGCGGTGAAGCTGCTCCAGCGTATGGGCTTCGACCGTGTCGTAGATCGCCAGCTCCTGTACGGCGAGGCCGAACAGCGCCTGCAAATCCTCGAGCGGGAACTTGAAGAAGGTGAAGTGGTCGCCCTCGAAATCCTGCAGCACGGTGAAGGCCAGCGCCGCCTCGGCGGGATGGCCCAGCGCCGGCAGAAGCTCGGCCCAGACGTCGATGTAGCAGTTGGTCTCCAGCCACACGCGGTCGCCGGCATGTAGCGGCTGCGGCTGCCACGTCGCCGGATCGAGATGAAGAAGGTCGACGCTAGAGCCCGAGGACATCGCGAACGCTCCGCGGCCAGGCCTTGAAGGCAAAGCCGTGATGCTTGAACAGTGCCAGCGCGATGCGCTCTACGCCGAAGCCGACGCACGCCGTGTGGGCGGTCTCGCCCGCATCAGTCTCGATCTTCCACGCGCGACCGAACAGGTCGCGGTGATAGTTGAAGCTGACGCAGGCCGTCGGGTGTTCTTTGGAAGTGATCGGCACTAGGAGCTCGAACTTGAGCGTTTCCTCGCGCTGGCTGGTCGCCAATAACTTGCCGGTGCGGCCGAAGAACGGATCGTTGGCGACCTCGACCTCAAACGGCAGGGCGAACGAGCCGATGATCGCCCGACCGCGCTCCATCCAGAGCTTGCGGAAGGCGAGCGCCTGCGTCTCGCTGCCCAGCCGGACATGTTCGCGCTGGCGAAACATCTGCATGCGCGCCGGATCGATCGAGGGCTCGTGCCGGAAGCAATAGGTATAGACGTCGACCAGCGCGCCATCCTGAGCCATGCGGCCGCGCGCGGCGATCGCGGGATAGACGCCGTAGCAGGCGGCCGGCGCCAGGGCGACCTCGGTGGTCTTCTGCTCCGCCGTCCAGTCGCCATGCTTGTCGATCCTCTCGAGCATGGCGCGATGGTCGCGGTCGTTGCCGGTGAAGCTGTGCACCGTGCCGACGAGCTGCGGCGAGCTTTTGAGGTAGCCGCTCTGCTCGAGCTGAAGCTTGCCGATGCCCGGCGGGAAACGCATGACTTCGGGCCCATCGGGATCGCCGACGGCGGAGAAGGCGGCATTGATGCCCTCGACCACCTGCTCGAAGGCGCCGCTGCGGCCGTAGAGGCCGTCGACGCCCATGGAAATCAGCAGCCCCTCGCGCAGCAGATCGTCGCGATAGGCGCGATGGGCGTCGGCGAGAACGGTCATGCCAGCAACTCTGGATCCTCCCGCAGCGCCAGCAGTAGGTTGGCGGTGTTGGCGAGGATGCGGTCGTTGTTGACCATCAACGCCGCCGAATGCGCATCACGCAGATGACGGCCGATGCTGAAAGGTGAGTCGTTGCGATAGCCGGCGAGGCCGCAGATCAGCAGCGCATGGTTGATCACCTGCACCGCCATCTGCGAGGAGCCGGTCTTGAGATTGTTCATGGCGACGGCGAAGGACAGCGCCGAGAGCTTGTCCTCCGAGCCAATCGCTGCCTCGTACTGGCGCAGCGATGCCACGACGTTGGACTTCATGAGCTGCAGCAGGCTCGCCGCCTCGGCAAGCCGCCAGCCGCCGACAGCGGTAACGCTGGGCTTCTTCCTGGCCTCGGCGCGCACGAAGGCGCGGGCGCGGGCGACGGCGTCGGTGGCGATGCCGAGCCACAGCGCGCTCCACACCAAATGAGAGGTCGGCAGCATGGTCTGCGCCGATACGTCGGCGTAGGGCACCGGAATGACCTGCGCCATCTCGCCCTTGGCCGTGAGGTGATAGCCGTTTGAGCAGGTACCGCGCATGCCCAGCGTATCCCAGTCCTGCTGCTCGACGAGCGTGAAGCCGGATTTGGGCACCACGACGATCACCTGATCGGACGCCGGCGACTGCGGCGTGCGGCGCGCCGTGACGAGAATGCCGTCGGCGTCGGCGCCGTAGGAGATCACCGTCGCCTGCTTGGCGAGCGAAAAGCGGCCACCCTTTTGCTCGACCGCGCAAACGCTCGAGCGCACGTCGCCGCCGACCCCGGCTTCGGACGTCGCCGAGGCCAACAGGAGCTGTTCCTTGGACAGCCGCTTCAGGAAAGCGCGATGCCAGGCGCTCTTGCCGACGTGATGGACGATGCACGACACCTGGATCTGGTGCATGGCGTAGATCATCGCCGTCGAGGCGCACGAGCGGCCGAGTGTGTGGCAGATCGACACGACTTCAGCGATGCCGGCGCCCGGGCCACCCTCGCTTTTGGGTACCATGATGCCGAGCAGCTTGGCGCGCTTCAGCGCGGCGAAGGCTTCCTTGGGGAAGCGCGCTCGCGCATCAACATCGAGGGCGTGCCGGGCGGCAATTTCGACGCCCACCGCGCGCGCCGCGGCGAGCCGGGACGTCATGCGGCTTCTTTTTGTACGCCGATCTCGACCAGCGCCTCAGCGATGGCGTCGACACTGGAGAAGGTGCGCCGGCGGAGCAGGCGGTCGGGGAACTCGATGTCGAAAGCCTCTTCGAGGGCCAGCATCAGATTGACGGTGGCGTGGGAGGTCAGCCCCGCCGCATAAAGGTCGGCATCGTCAGCAAGGGTTTCGATGTCGGCCTGCAACCACCCGGTATTCTTCAACAGGGTGCGAACGCGGGCTTGAACGGGCAGGGGCACGGCTTGCTCCAAAGCGACTCGAATCAAGAATTTCTAAGTAATTACTGTGACTTAGGATATTCTATCGACGAGCACATTTCAACAAGGGGAAGGAACCGCCCCTTGAGTGCGCCGACGGAAGGACGCGATGACGCCGGTCACATTCAGTGGATGCTTCGGATGGCTGCATGCGCCGTCCGACGCCGCGCGCGACGACGTCGCGGTGATCATCTGCCCGGGCCTCATGCAGGACGCGATCCTGTCCTACGGTTCGCTGCGGCGGTTGGCCGAAGAATTTGCAGCGGCCGGCTATTGGGTACTGCGGTTCGATTATCCCGGCACCGGCGATTCCTGCGACGAGGCGATCGAGCGCGTTGGTGGTCATTGGACCGCCTGGCAGCAGAGTGTCGATGGAGCGGCCGACTGGCTGCTCGCCACGACGGCTGCGCGTCGGCTGGTCCTCTGTGGGTTGCGGCTCGGCGCCACTCTGGCCACGCTCGCCGCCGCGCGGCGCCGCGACGTCGCTGGCCTCGTACTGTTCGAACCGGTCTTGAGCGGCAATGCCTATGTCCGCCAAATCCGCCTGGAAGGCGACCTGTTGCGCGGACAGGACTCGGTGAAGAGCGCGAGTCTCGAACTGCGCGAATTTCGTTTCAGTCCGGAGACGCTGGCGCAAATGGCCGAAGTCGACCTGCGGCGCGTGCCGTTGCCGGCGGGGCTCAAGATGGCGATCTTCACGCGCACCGAGTCCAAGCTGCTCGATGACTGCGTGCAGGCCTGGACCGGCGCAGGCGTGGAGGTCGTTCGCGGGAGTTGGGAGGGACTGACCCCATTGGTGCGCCACAACATCATCGACGAAGACACGCTGGGAAATTTCGACGGTGTCGTGCGGTGGCTGCGCGAGGCCGTTCCGGTTGGCGCACTACCTGCGCCTCGGCCTGTCATCCTCGATCCCGCCATCCTGAGTCCAGTGGGCTGCATCGAGACGCCGTTGCGCTTCGGTCCCGAGGGACGTTTGTTCGGCATGCTGTGCCGTCCGGATCGCGGGACGTCGGAGGAAGTCGTGATCATCGGCAACGCCGGCCACGACCCTCACTACGGTTCGGCGCGGCAGCCGGTCGTGCTCGGCCGGCGACTCGCGGCGGCAGGCATCGCCTCCTTCCGGATGGATTTCGCCGGGTTGGGCGACAGCATCGGGCCACCCGGCCGGGAAAATATGCTGCCGCATGTTTTCGCCGTCGACCGCGGTCCAGACATTCACGCGGCGGTCGATGCGCTGGAGGCTCTGGGCTTCCGCCGCTTCGCACAGGCGGGACTCTGTTCGGGCGCCTACCACGCGTTTCATTGTGCGTTGGCCGAGCCGCGGATCTCGACGCTGCTGGTCATCAACCTACCGTTCTTCACCCTGCCGGCCGGCGATATGCTGGGTTACCTCGAACAGCGCACGGTCTCGCCGGGCGACTATCTGCGCAAATTGTTCCGTCCGAGCAGCTGGGCCACGCTGCTGAGCGGCAAGACCGATTTAGCGGGCGTCCTGCGCGGTCAGTCCGCCCGGCTGCGCACGACGATCCAGGGCAGGGTCCTGGGCCTCGCCCGACGTCTCGGTCTTGTTCGCGAGCAAAGCTTCGCCCAGCAGGCCATGACGACGTTGCACAAGCGCGGCGCCCGGGCACTGTTCCTGTTCTCGCCGGGCGAGGGCGAGACCGACGCCTTCGGGCAAGAGTTCAGTCCGGCGAAGGGCGGGCTTGGCGCCTACCCCGGATCGACGACGCAAGTCGTGCCGGACATGGACCACGACCTGACCAATGCCGTCGGACGCCACACGGCGAATAGGTTGATGATCGAGTTCATCGTCGGAGCGCGCTCCCCTCGGGAGCAAGGCGGCGGCGCGCGTCAGGCTAGCGAAGCGCTCGCGTGACGACGACGGCCAAGCAGCGCCTGAAGAGCCTCGATGTCCTGCGGGCGTGCTGCGCGCTCATGGTCATGGCCAATCATCTCTACAACGAAAGCGGCGCGCCGCAGTATTCGGTCGGCGTGGGTCTGGTTTCCTTCGCGTCGGAAGCCGTCGTCGGCTTCTTCGTCCTGTCGGGCTGTCTGATTTCCCTGCAGGGCTACGGCAGCATTGGACGCTACATCGAAGCGCGCCTCGTCCGCATCCTGCCGATCTACTACGTGCTGCTGGTCTTCAGTTCGCTGGCCATGCTGGCCTGCGGCGCGGCGTTCACCGGGTGGAATTTCGCAGCGAACGTCTTTTTCATCCAGACGCTCAATTGGGATGTGCTGAACCCTGTTCAGTTCTACGTGCAGTCCTGGAGCCTGTCGTATGAGCTCTGGTACTACGCGGGCTTTCTCGCGATCATGGCTGTGCCGCGGCTGCTGCTTCCTTTGTTCTGTGCGACCCTCGTCGTTGGCATCTCGATCCTGATCTTTCCTCAGTCGCCGGGGCCGGTGAATGCGGTGATGCATGCCGTCGCGTTCTTCAGCATGTGGCTTGCCGGAGTCCTGGTGACTCGGCTGTGGCAACGCGGATACACCGTGTCGCTCGCGACCGGCGTCTACATGCTGGTCATTGTGATCTGCCTGTCCAAAGTGCCGTTGTCGAACCCGGCGAAGTTCGATTTCGGGCGGCTGTTTGTCTTCAGCATCGGTTTCGCGGGGCTGGTCTCGGCGCTGCTCTCCTCCGCACTCGGCGCGTTCGGAGACAAGCCCATCCGCGCCTTTGATGTCGGTCTGCTGTCGAGGGCCGCCGTGTCCGTTGTCGCGCTCTCGATTCTCTGGATCTTTTCGAACTCCCATATGGACATGAAGCTCGCCCTGACGGTGGGCGTGGTGATCTTCACGATCTCACCGGCGCAAATGGTCCGCATCCTGTCGCCGATCGTGCGGCCGGCGCTGCCGTTCTTGGTCTATGTCGGCGGCCTCAGCTACGCGCTGTACTTGGTGCATTATCCACTGCTGCAGATCTTCAACGCGACGAACATATTGCCGCCCATCGTGAAAGTGATGGCCGTCGTCGTCCTGGCGTTCGGCGCGGCTCATCTCCTCGACTACAAGTTCCAGCCCTGGGTCAGATCTCGACTACGCAGTAGGGGAGCTGGCGACCGGTCGCCAACGACATGAAGCGACGTGAATTTATTCAAATCTCCGGCACCGTCAGCCGAGTGAGTTAGCGAGCAAGAGGAAATCACCATGTCCAAATTCATTGTCGAGCCGCACTTTCGCCTCCAGGAATGGGTTGCCGAGGAGAAGGGCTACTTTCGCGCCGAGGGTCTCGACTACGAATTCCGCGAGCTGATCCGTTCGACGGATGGCCAGCACCACAACAAGGGCGCTCAGGGCGCCTTTCAGAGCATCGAGCAGGGCCGCGAGGCCGACGTGAGCTGCGCCTGCCATTGGACGGTCAATGTCGCGGCCTCGAAGGGTCACACCAAGCTCTATGCCGACGCCTACTCGGTGGCACCATCGGGGATCTTCGTTTCGGCCGACTCTCCCATACGCACGCCCGCCGATTTCGCTGGCGTGCCGATTTCGGTCGGCTTCCAGTCCGGCAGTCATTACTCAACGATCCAGGCGCTGGAGCAGTATCTGCCGACCAGCGAGATCAAGCTCACTTTCGAGGACGGCATGCTGTTTCGCCGCCTCGAGCTTCTGGTCGAAGGCAAGAGCCAGGCGGCGGCGCTGTTCAGCGGGCCTTACTACCTTGTCGAACAACTCGGCTTTCGCAAGGTGATCGACACCACTTTCATGATCGCCGCCATGATCAAGGGCGCGCCCGATCCGGAGGACATCCTTCGTTACTTTCGTGCCTTGAAGACGGCGCAGCGCGACATCGATTTGCGGCCGGAACTCTACACTCACTATTACAGGAACGAATTCCCCGAGCGCTTCCTTACCATGATGGACACGCGGCGCTGGGGACCCGGCGAGCGGATGGTCTTCGAAACCTATTGGCGGGAGTCGTTCGAGCAATCGTTCGACTGGATCGCCCGGCACGAGATCTTTCCCGAGGGCCGAATGGGCTCGGGAAGCTACGACGAGGCGACGGTTTCCTTCGCCGCTAAGTAGCATCGGATGGGGGATTGTTGTGTCCGATTCCAGGAGCGGCTGGAGCCTGTAGGTTGTCGAACTGCGTCAGCTGGCCGATCTTGGATTCCGTTCCCGCTAGCAGGCGGCGGATATTTTCGTGGTGGCGCTGCCAGACCAGGGGCACCAGTAGCGTGATGACGATCGCGGTCCGCGTATCGACCACGAACCAGGCGGCAAGGGCACCGAGCGCCACGCCGAACAGGGCCGCGAGCGAGGAATAGCGGAACAGGGCTGCGAGCAGCAGCCAGGCGGCACAGGCGACGGCGCCGGCCGGCCAGGCGAGCCCCCACATCACGCCGAGCGTCGTGGCCACGCCCTTGCCGCCCTTAAAGGACAGCCACACCGGAAACATGTGCCCGAGCACGGCGCCCAGCGCCGCCGCGATCGCCGCGAGCGGGCCGAACGTGCTGGCGATCAGCACCGCGGCCACGCCCTTCAGCGCATCGAGGACGAGGGTCGCAGCGGCCAGTCCCTTGCGGCCGGTGCGCAGCACGTTGGTGGCGCCTATGTTGCCGGAGCCCACCTTGCGGATGTCACCCAGCCCTGCCGCGCAGGTCAGCAGCAGGCCGAAGGGAATCGAGCCCAGCCCGTAGCCGAGCACGAAAGGCGCCAGAATGTGGACAGCGTTCCACAGCATGCGGGCGTCCTACGGACGCAGTACCCGGCAGTTGGTGTTGTCGATATAGGTCGTGGTCGGCGGCCCGATCAGTTCCGTGCTGATCTGTTCGCCGGCGGCGATCGCGGTCGGCCCGAAATAGGCGTCGCCGACCGGCTGGCCGGCATTGAGGAACGTGCACTGCACCTCGACGTCGAACGTGCGCGGGGTGTTGGACGTGATGATGATGGTGACCTGCCAGTAGCGTGCGTCGCCATAGGTCAGGTTGTTGGCGGCCAAACTCACCAGCGGCTGCGGCTGGGAGAAGTTGGGGATGGGCCGGGGACCGCTGCGGCGCACCGCCGGCTGCGGCTTGGGCATCATGCCTTCGGGCGGGCGATAGCCCGAGGTAGTGCTGCGCGGGTCGAAGGCGCGGTCGGGGTCCGAGGTCGCGGGCGGCGGCTGGCTGCCGGCCTGGCCCGGCTGGCCACCTCCGAGTGTCGCCGTGCCGCCCCCTGGCGTGGTGAGCGGCGGGGGCGAGAGCGGCGCGGCGGTAAACGGCACGTTGCCCGACGGCGCGGCTCCCGCAGGTGGCTGCCTGTTCGGCTGCGACGGAGTGTTGGAGGCAAGCGGCGTCGGCTGCGGTTGCACGCCGCCAACCTGCGTCTGCACGCGGTCATAGCAGGCCAGCCGCGACTGGCTGTCGGTGATCTCGGCGCAGATCTGGATATGGCGAGTCAGTGCGTCGAGCAGATCGTCGCGCGACTGGCCGCGCGGTTGGGCGTGGCTTGCCCCGGCAAGCGACGTGAGGGCGAGGCCGAGAAGGAGTGCCTGTCGGTTCATGCATCAACCATAGCAGACCAAATGGCCGTTTCGAGGCGGCAATTCAGCGGTGGCAGGGCAGTTAAGCCGCCGCCGCCGCGGGCGCGAAGCCGTCCTCGCGATAGATCGTACGGCCGCCCACGATGGTGGCCATGACGCGGCCCTGTACCGGCCGCTCGTCGAACGGCGAGTTCTTGGTCTTGCTCCAGAAATCGACGCGGTCGATCTGCCAGGCGTAGTCGGCGTCGAACACCACGAGGTCGGCCGGCGCGCCCTTGGCGAGCTTGCCGCCGGGCAGGCCGAACAGGCGTGCCGGCGTGCTGGACAGGCGCTGAAAGAGGCGCGGTAGGGTGAGATGGCCGTTGTGCACCAGCTCGAGTGAAATCGGCAGCAGGGTTTCCAGCCCGATGCCGCCGGGCAGCGCCTGGGCGAAGGGCACGCGCTTGCTGTCCTGGTCCTGCGGGCGGTGATCGGAGACGATACAGTCGATCGTGCCGCTTTTCAGTCCCTCGACGATCGCCAGCCGGTCCCTCTCGGCGCGCAGCGGCGGCACCAGCTTGCCGAAGGTGCGGTAGTCGCCGACCGCGAGATCGTTCAGGGCAAAATAGGGTGCAGCGGTATCACAGGTGAGCTTGAGGCCGCGCGCTTTGGCGGCGGCGATCACGGCGACGGAATCGGCAGTCGAGATCTTGGCAAGGTGCAGGCGGCCACCGGTCATCTCGACCAGCCGGATGTCGCGCTCGACCATCATCACTTCGGCCAGCGGCGGATTGCCCGACAGGCCAAGGCGCGTCGCCATCTCGCCGCTCGTCATGTGGCCGCCCGACAGGGTCGGCTCCTGCGGCAGGTGGACGATCAGCGCATCGAAGCCCTTGGCGTAGTAGAGCGCGCGGCGCATCACCTGGGCGTTGCCCACGGGATGGTCGGCGTCGGTGAAGGCAAGCGCCCCGGCCTCGGCCATCAGGCCGATCTCGGCCAGTTCCTTGCCCTCCAGCCCAACGGTGAGCGCGCCATAGGCGTACATGTTCACCAGCTTGATCTGGCGGGCGCGGCGGGCGACGAACTCGATCAGCGAGGCGTCGTCGAACGGCGGCTCGTTGTCGGGCAGCAGCACCAGCGAGGTGATGCCGCCCGCCGCCGCGGCGATGCCGGCGCTTTCCAGCGTCTCCTTGTGCTCCTCGCCGGGCTCGCCGGTGTGGACGCGCGTATCGACGATACCGGGAGCGAGATAATGCCCATGGCAATCGATCGACTCGATGCCGTAGGGAGCGCCTGAGGCGAAGAGGTTGGGGCCGTAATCGGCGATCTTGCCATCGCTGATCAGGACGGCGCCGCGATATTCCTGGTCGGCGATGGGATCGACGATACGGGCGTTGATATAGGCAGTCGAGCCGGCGTGTGGTGCCGCGCTGCGCAAGACGTTCCCACTCACGCGACCGCTCCGATGGCGTTGCGCCGTCCGCCGATCAGCGCCTCAAGGCAGGCCATGCGGACAGCCACGCCCATTTCGACCTGCTCGTGGATGACCGACCGGTCGAGATCGTCGGCGACCTCGGAGTCGATCTCGACGCCACGGTTCATCGGGCCGGGATGCATGATCAGCGCGTCGGGCTTGGCGAACTTCAGCTTCTCGTGGTCGAGGCCGAAGAAGTGGAAATATTCGCTGATCGACGGCACGAACGAGCCCTGCATGCGTTCGGTTTGGAGCCGCAGCATCATCACGATGTCGACGTCCTTGAGGCCGCTCTTCATGGTGTAGTGGACTTCGACGCCCATCTTCTCGATGTCGGTCGGCATCAAGGTGGGGGGGCCGACCACGCGAACCCGGGCGCCCATGATCTGCAGCAGGTGGATGTTCGAGCGCGCCACCCTCGAGTGCATGATGTCGCCGCAGATCGCGACCAGCAAGCCCTGTAGGCTGCCGCGTCGGCGCCGGATGGTGAGCGCGTCGAGCAGCGCCTGCGTTGGATGCTCGTGCTGGCCGTCGCCGGCGTTGATTACGGCGCAGTTGACTTTCTGGGAGAGCAGGTTGACCGCGCCCGATTCGCTGTGGCGCACGACGATGGCGTCGGGCCGCATGGCGTTCAAGGTCATCGCGGTGTCGAGCAGGGTCTCGCCCTTGCGCACCGAGGAGGTTGCCACGTCCATGTTGATGACGTCGGAACCCAGCCGCTTGGCCGCCACCTCGAAGCTGGTCCGCGTCCGGGTCGAATTCTCGAAGAACAGGTTGATCACNNTAATTTTCGGAAAGGTCGAGCAGACCCGAGATTGTCTCAGGCGCAAGTCCTTCGATGCCGAGGAGGTGGGGCAGCCTCGGCAGGCCCGTGCGTTTCTTTGTCACTAAAGCGCGACGTTAAGCACGCTGGTACGCCCCTAGCAAGGCAACGTTTAGGTGGATAACCGCACGTCCGCGCAGGGGCACACCACGGCGGGCCCGCAGGGCGCGATGAAGTCGGCCCAGATGGCGTTGTGATGGGCGATGATTTGCTCGGCGCTGAGGTGCGGCCGGTTCGCCACGGTGTGTCCATCCGACGGCACGATCGTCGGATAGCCGCGCGCCAGGGC
>PLYQ01000130.1 GCA_003153415.1 Rhodospirillales bacterium
GTGGTTATGGCGGCGGCGGTGGCGGTGGCGGCGGTTATCGCGGCGCGCCCTCGGCCCCCAGCGACGGTGGCCCGATGCGCGACCGACGCGCCGATTTCTCCGGCGCGCCTCCGGCGCCCGGTGGCTTCGATGGCGGCGGTGGCGCCGAGGTGACCCGCCCGGTGCGGCGGCGCGATGCCCCTTCGCCCCGGCGCGAACGGGATTACGAGCCACGCAAGCGCGGCTTCGACGACGACCAATAGGCCGTAGAATTTATCGACAGAAGCGCCGGGGTTATGCCCCGGCGTTTTTGTTTGTCCCCGTCACTGCGATGCTATGCTGGCTTCCTCTCTCGAGGAGGCCGGCATGAAGCGACGAACGGCGCTTGTAGGCTCAATGGCGACCCTGCTCGGCACGACGCCGGCCAGGGCCGACACACCGGTCGACCTGCAGCTCGTGCTGGCCGTCGACGTTTCGAGATCGATCGACGAGGTCGAGGCTGAATTGCAGCGCCGCGGCTATATCGAGGCGCTCACCAACGACCGTGTGGTCGACGCCATCCTCTCGGGCGAACATAAGCGAATCGCGCTCTGCTACACCGAATGGGCCGGCACGCACTATCAGATGGTGGTGATCGACTGGTCGGTGATCGACAGCGCCGGCGCGGCACGCCGCTTTTCCGAGAAGCTCGCCGAGGCGCCGCGCACATCGCAAAGCTGGACCGCCGTCGGCGCCGCGCTGGCCTTCGCTGCCCAGCGCTTCGAGAACTCGGGCTTCACGTCCAAACGGCATGTCATCGACATCTCGGGCGACGGCCGCACCAACGACGGGCCGCCGGCCGAACTGGTGCGCGACAGGCTGGTGGCCCAGGGCATCGTCATCAACGGCCTGCCGGTTATGATGAACCGCACCAATTTCGGCCGCCCTCCCGATATGGGCCTCGACAAGTACTACGAGGAAAACGTGATCGGCGGGCCGGGCTCGTTCTCGATCTCGGCCGCCACCTTCGACGATTTCGGCCGCGCCGTGCGCAGCAAGCTGATCCGCGAGATCTCCGGGATCGACGTCACGCCTCATCCATCACCTGCCTGAGCCGGACGAACGGCGCAGGATCGCGGATCAGCCGCACCGGCATGCCGAGATGGCCGACGGCGTAGCGGAAGACGTTGGCTTCGGGCAGTTTCCAGCGTTGCGTGACCGCCAGCCCGTCCTTGAACGGCAGCCACCGATCGACCGCGCCCAGCGCCGAGACGATGCGGTTTGGCGCAATGGCAGGCGTGTCCGCCGGATCGATCAGCCGCGATACGCGCAAAAGATCGTCGTTCGACCAGCCGCCCGCGCTCAGCGCCTTGTCTAGGCCGAGCGCTGCCGACAGCTCGCCGCCGAACGCCACATCCTCGATGCGGCCGGAATGGCTGATCAGCAGGACCGCGTCGGGCCGAGCCTCGGCCGGCCAGGCATGGCAATAGCTCGCGACCTGCTGGGCCACGAACGACGTCATTGAAATTCCCGCAAGCGCCACCCGGCCGCCGAAGCGCGCCCGGCACCAGGCGATCAGCAGCGCCGTCTCGATCGCCTGGCCCGCGATCAGATCGATCGTGCCGACCGGCGCCGTGGCGATGAACGGCTCGCCGCCATAGCGGTCGGGTTCGGCGCGCAGTCCGTGGAACGGCGAGACCACGTTCACCACCCGCCATCCCAGTTCGGCAAGCCGCTTGTCAGGGTCGATGCCGCCGGTCATCAGGTCGAGTTCAAGGCAAAGCCCACCTCCGAAGATGACCGTGGGGATCGACGCTTGCGGGGCGCTGCCCAGCGGCTCGACGACGCGTGCGTACAAAATCTTGCTGCCGCGCCAGCCCTTCAGCCGGTCGGCGGGCGTCGGTGCGCGCAGCCAATACTGCCGCACGCCGCCCGACTCGAATGGCTGCGATTGCGTCACCGTCGCAGTGTCGATCGCGGCGCCATAAAGACTCGCGGGATCGCGGCCTGCGGCGTCGAATTCGGCGCGGACCGACTCGGGGCTCGGGATTTGCCAGCGGGCGAGCGGCGGCCGGGCAGCCCGAAGGTAGCGGTAGAAAAGACCGCGTGCAGCGAGATGCCGGGTGGCGCTCAGCCGACGTTGTCGCTCGAGTCGTGCGGGATCGCCGCCCTCCGCAGCGCGAGCCGGGCCGAACAGGCCATCCTCCCACGCCGCGCGCGCCGCTACGGTGGCGTCGCGCGCCCGCGCCGTCCGCATCAGCGCGCGGTCGAGACGGCCGGACGACGGCAATTGCCGGACGGGCGGCCCACCAACTTCCCCGGCAACCTCATCGAGAAAGCGCGCGACGTCGGTGCCCGCGGCATTGGCGGCGGCCCACAGACGCGACAGCGGGAAATACCAGTGCTTCAGCCCGGCGAGGCCCACCGCGTCGACCCAGGGTTTTGCCAGCAGGGCGCCCAGCGGCGAGCGAAACAGCCTGTTCATGCGCCGGCTTCCGCGATTTTCCTTGGCCGCGATGCACGCTTGGCCGCATCATCGCCCATCGCGCCTTCCCTTCCCGACGGAGCTCTTTCGATGCTGGCCAACGACCCGGTGACCCAAGCGCGCATCGACCTTGCGACGGCGCTTCGGGCCGCCGTGCGCCACGGGCTGAACGAGGGCGTCTGCAACCATTTCAGCATTGTGGTGCCGGGACGCGAAGAGCTGTTTCTGGTCAATCCGCAGGGGCTGCACTGGTCGGAGATCACGCCTTCCGATTTGGTGATGGCCGATGGCGAGGGCAACATCGTCGAGGGAAAATATCCGGTCGAACCGACCGCCTTCTACATCCATGCCCGCATCCATGGCGGCAACAAGCGCGCCGCCGTGGTGCTGCACACCCACATGCCCTACGCCACGGCGCTGACGTCGATCCAGGACGGCCGCATCGAGATGTGTACCCAGAACGCCTTTCGCTACTGGAACCGCATCGCCTACGACGACGACTACGCCGGCGTGGCGCTCAGCAACGACGAAGGCGACCGCATGTGCCGCGCCATGGGCGACAAGGACATCCTGTTCCTGCGCAATCACGGCGTGATCGTGAGCGGTCCGACGGTGGCCCAGGCCTACGACGACCTCTATTATCTCGAGCGCACCGCGATGGTGCAGGTGCTGGCCATGCAGACCGGCCGGCCGCTGCACAACGTCGACGAGGCATTGGCCGAGCACACGGCCCGACAGATCGCCGGCGAAGCGCAGCAGGCTTTCCTGCATTTCGAGTCGCTGAAGCGCATGCTCGACCGCGACGAACCGGGCTGGCGCAAGGCTGCGGCCTGAGGGGACATTAACGGGGGAACCACGATGCGTATTGTCGTCACTCTGATCACGCTCTCGGCGCTGGCCGCGCCGGTATCGGCGCAGATACCCGGTCCCGGTCTTGGCCAGGGACCCGCCCTGGGTCAGCTCAAGGTCGAGGCCTATCAGAAGATTCCCAAGACCAAGACCGCGGTCCAGCTCACGTCCGACACCGCGCTGGCGCGCAACCTGCGCCGCGAGGTGATGATCCGCCTGTCGCGGCGCGGCAACGAGGTCGGCTTCAGCGGCGGCAACGTCATGCGCATGGATGTCACCTATTTCGACATCCTCGGCAGCGGCGGTGGCCTCAGCGGTGGCGCTTCGGGCCTCCCGGGGGGGCCAAGCTACGCATCGCCGGGCGACAATCCGCGCATGGACCTGCCGCGCAACAAGCTCGAGCGGCGCGATACTCTGCCGCCGCCGCCGCCGGGGCCGACGCTGCGCATCACGCTGACGCTCTATGCCGTCGATACCGGCAAGGTGATGTGGGCGGCCACCGCGTCGTGCATCACGCAGGGCAACAACGCCGAACAGGCAGGCACAGCGATGATCGACAACATCTTCCAGGACGCCGACAAGAACCGCGTCGCCGACGCCGGCTGCCCGCTGTAATCGAAAATCGAAGGAGAATCGTTTCATGTCGCGTCTGGCTCCGCTCGACCTCAACAAGCTCACGCCCGAACAGAAGAAGGCCGCCGATGCCATCATCGCTGGACCGCGCGGCGCCTTGCGCGGGCCATTCGAGCCGTGGCTGCGTCGGCCCGAGCTCGCCGACCTCGCCCAGAAGCTCGGCGAATACTGCCGTTTCAAAAGCTCGTTGCCCAAGGACCTGGCGGAACTGGCGATCTGCCTGATCGGCCGGCACTTCAAGGCGCAGTACGAATTCTACGCCCATGCCCGCCTTGCCAAGGAAGCCGGGCTTTCGCCGGCCATCGTCGAGGCCGTGCGCACGCGCGCCACACCGCCCTTCACCCGCGACGTTGAGCGCATCGTCTACGATTTCGTTACCGAGTATCTCGACACCAATCGTGTCGCCACGCCCAATTACAAGCGCGCCATCGATGCCTTCGGCGAGCCGGGCGTGGTCGACCTGGTCGGCGTCTGCGGCTACTACATGCTGGTGTCGATGACGCTCAACGTCTTCGACCTCAAGCTGCCGCCCGGCGAGCCGGAACCGCTCGCCTAGGGCCGCTGGCCGAGGGGCGGCTTAGCCCCATGGTTCCTCCGGTTTCTCACCCTTTTCTCATCGGTTTCTCACTCCGGTGAGAAACATATAATGCTGATGAGACGGGCTTTTTCGAGATTCTTTCTCACATTCCGGCCCCCACCCCCAGGGTGACCCGCGGGTGCGCGGCCTACTCCTCGAAGATCGCCACGGCGCGGGTCCAGCCGGCCGAGGCGCCGCGGATCTTGTGCGGGAAGCAGGCGATGGTGAAGCCGTCGCCCGGCAGCGCCTCGAGATTGTGCAGCTTCTCGAGGTGGCAGTAGCCGATGTCGCGACCAGCCTTGTGGCCTTCCCAGATGATCGAGGGATCGTGGTCGTTGGCCCATTTCTGGGCGGTGAAGTAGAACGGCGCGTCCCAGCTCCAGGCGTCGGTGCCGGTGAGGCGGATGCCTTTCTCCAGCAGGAAGATGGTGGCGTCGTAGCCCATGCCGCAGCCCGAGTTCACGTAGTCAGGGTTGCCGTAACGCGAGCCGGCGCGGGTGTTGACCACGACGATCTCGAGCGGCTTCAGCTCGTGGCCGATGCGCTTCAGTTCTTCTTCCACTTCCGAAGCGGTGATGACGTGGCCATCGGGCTTGGCGCGAAAGTCGAGCTTCACGCCGGGCTGGAAGCACCAGTCGAGCGGCACCTCGTCGATGGTGATGGCGCGCTCGCCTTTGTTCATCGTCGGATGGAAGTGATAGGGCGCATCGAGATGCGTGCCGTTGTGCGTCGAGAGGTTGACGTTCTCGACCGCCCAGCCGGCGCCGTCGGGAAGGTCTTCCTTCTTCAGGCCGGGAAAGAACTGGGCGATCTGGCCCGCAGTCTGTTCGTGCTTGTGATACTGGATCTTCGGGCCGAACGGCACCGGATCGGAAATGACGTCGTTCTCAAGATAGATCGACAGGTCGACAAAGCGCCGTTTCATTCAGCCATTCCTCCCCAGGACGGAACGGCCTCAGTGTGGGGTAATCGGCGCGCCGGTCAATTGCTTCGGAGAGACCGCATCGAGGATGGCCTTCGACAAGAGCTTGCCGATGCACTTCTGGCCGAAGTCGTTGAGGTGCAGACCGTCGTTGGTGACGAACTGCGCATAGGACATACCGTCGTCGTACCACGCCCGCATGATCTCGAAGCGGCGGAACAGGCCGGCGCCCTTCTCATGGGCGACCTCGGCCATGACGCGCGCATATTCCTCCTCGTCGGGCAGCGCCACGACGGCAGGAACGTACTGCAGATTCATCATCACGAAGTTGGCACCCAACGCCTTGCCGGTGTCGATGCCGGAACGCAGCTTGGCGGCAAACAGATCGAGCGGCATGCGCCGGATCGCCGAGTTGGTGCCGACCTGCCAAACTACGAGTTGCGCGTGCTCGGGCTGCACGTCAGCCTTCATGCGCGCCGCCTCCTCAGTGGCATCCTGGCCGCCGATCCCTTTGTTAAAGACGTGGATGGCGATGCCGGGCATCGCTTCCTCGAGCTTGATCTTGAGCTGGGCGGGATAGGCGAATTGCGGATTGGTCGTGCCGTAGCCCTGGGTCGATGACGAACCCATGGCGACGATGCGCAGCTGACGCTCCTCGGCCACGGCGGCGCGGGCGATGTCGAGCGGGTTGCCGAGATCGAGCAGCGCGCGGCTGGCCCGGCATTCCTTCGGGGCCGCCCAGGCTCCGGCCGACCACGTGACGATCGCCGCGACGAGTGCGATTGCCAGGCCAACTTTGCTCATGCCGCGTCCTCGCGCACCGGGCCGCCCTTGAACCAGGCTGCGGCATAGGCAATCAGGCACATGACCGAGATACCGGCGGCGCTCACGACGATTTGCGACACGACTGAATTGTCATAGTTGGCAACAACCACCTGTGCAGTGAGAGCCAAAAACGTGCCCAGACAGAATACCTGCAAGGAATGTTCGCCGCACCTGCGAACTGGCTCCAGCAGGCGCCATTTCAAGAACTTCGCGTCGGCGGGGACCGCGAGCCGGATCAGCCAGGCGATCGCCAGGAAATGCACGAATCGCAGGATATCGATGTTGGTCTTGTCGATCGGGTAAATCTGCCGGGCGAGCCACTCCGGGACCAAGCGTCCGAGCGAATTATTATGCCAGGACAAGGCGATAAAGGCCGCAAACAGGAGATAAAGGACGGCCAAGGTCGTGAGCTGGCGTCGCCAGCGGTCGAGCCCGGCGAGCCTCGATCCCAACACCGCCGAAGCCGCGCCGGCGTGGAAAACGACCTGCCAGGCCAGGGGATTGAAGAACCAAACCTTGCCCTCCGGGTAGGCTGGCAGGTTCCAGTCGTAGTGACACGTCGCCGCATAAAGGATGAGCGACACCCCGATAACCGCCAGCGGCCAGCGCACGACCGCCGGCAGGACAAGCGGAAAGAACGCCAGCAGGACGATGTAGAGCGGCAGGACGTCGAGATTGACCGGGCGAAACTTCAGCAGCGCCGCCTCGAGAAGCGCGCGATAGGGATCTTGCCCCAGGCCCTGCAGTTCCATCTCCTTGATCAGGTCCGGCGCGTGGTGTGCCACCGACACGAAGGCGATCTGGGCGACGAAGAACACGAACAGCAGGATGTGCGCGACATAGAGCTGCCAGACGCGGCGGTAGATACGCGCGGCGGCGAGTGGCCAGCCATCGCGTTGCAGCATGCGGCTATAGGCGATCACCGCCGTATAGCCCGAGATGAACACGAAGATCTCGGTGGCGTCGCTGAAGCCGTAGTTGCGCACGGTGATCCAGCTCACGACGTTGTCCGGAACGTGGTCGAGGAAGATGAACCACAGCGCCAGCCCGCGGAACAGATCCAGGCGGAGGTCGCGTCGGTGCGGAACAGTGTGAGGCGCAGTGGCGGCCATGGCGCCCATTGGTATCGCAGGTGCACGCCCTAGGCTACGTTCGCCGGCGGAGGCCCACTTCAGAGGAAACAAATGGCCAAGACGCCCCTGTTGCTCGTGCCGGGCCTGCTTTGCTCGCCCCGGCTGTTTGCGCCGCAACTTGCGGCCCTGTCCGACGTGGCCGAGATCGTCGTGCCCGACTGGCGCACCGCACCGCTGTCGATCTGGGATTCCTGGACCTCGGCGGCACGCTGGGTGGTGGATCGCGTGGTGGCTGAAAAATTTGCCCTCGCCGGCTTGTCGCTGGGCGGCATGCTGGCCGTCGAAATCATGCAGATCGCGGCGGAGCGCGTGACCAAACTGGCGTTGCTCGATACCGGCATGCGCAGCCAGAACGAAACTGAGCGGGCCGTGCGCCGCGCCCGCATTCGTCTCGCCCAGGAGGGCCACTTCGAGCTGGTGCTGGGGTTGCAGATGTCACGCTTCATCCCGCCTTATCGTCTAACCGACAAGAAGCTGGTCGACGAGGTGATGACGATGTGCGGCGAGACCGGCGTGGAAATTTATAAGCGCCAGGAGGAAATGGCGGCAGTGCGGGTCGATCGCCGGCCCGACCTGCCGCGGATCAAATGCCCGACCATTGTGGTGTGCGGCCGCGACGATGCGGCCACGCCGCTATTTTTGTCGGAGGAAATCTCCGCTGGCATCAAGGGCAGCGAATTGATCGTCATCGAGCAGTGCGGGCATCTCATCACCATGGAGAAGCCCGAGGAGACGAATGGCATTCTGAGGAAGTGGCTGTCGTCGTGAACTCCCATCTCGCCGGACCGCGGGCCTCCGCCCCGCTCATGAACTTGAGCGGGCCGGAGGCCCGCGGTCCGGCAAGAATTACCCGATAACCTTCTTCTCGCGTAACGCCTTGACCTCGGCGTCGCCCAGCCCTGCAATCTCGCGCAGCACCGAATCAGTGTGTTCGCCAAGCGACGGCGGCGGGCGGGTGTCGTCGACCGGCGTGTCGGAGAAGTGGTAGTTCGAGCCGATGATCGGCACCTCGCCGACCCTGGCGTGCTTGTAGGTCTTGAGCATGCCCCGGCGCTTCACTTCCGGATGGTCGAGCGCCTCCTTCATGGTGCGGATCGGCCCGGCCGGCAGGTGGCGGAGCTTCTCCGTCCAGTTCTCCTTGGTGTCGGTCTTGAGAATGTCTTCCATCATCTTGGTGAGCAAAGGCTTGTTGGCGACCCTCTGGGCGATGGTCGAGAAGCGCGGATCGGTCGCCCATTCGGAATGGCCGAGCGCCTTGCAGGTATCGACGAAAAGCTTCTGGTTGGCGACGGCCATGTAGATCTTGCCGTTGCTGGTGTCGAACGAGCTGTTGGGCGCCGAGGCGAAGTGACCGTTGCCGGCCCGCTTGGGCTGGTCGCCGCCAATCAGGTAATAGGAGCCCATGTTGCCAAGCGAGGCCAGCGCGGTGTCATAGAGCGCCAGATCGATCTGCTGGCCCTTGCCGGTACTGGTGCGGGCATAGAGCGCGGCGTTGATCGCCGCCACCGAATGGATCGCGGTCATGGTGTCGACAATGGCGATGGCGTGGCGCAGTCCCTCGCCGCCGGCCTCGCCGTTGACGCTCATCATGCCCGACTCGGCCTGCAGCACGGGATCGTAACCCGGCCGGTCCGACAGCGGGCCGGTCTGGCCATAAGCCGAGATCGAGAGCGCGATCAGCTTCGGGTACTTGTCGCGCAGGCTGGCATAGTCGAGGCCGTATTTCTTCAGCACTCCCGGTCGGAAATTCTCGACCATGACGTCGGCGCTCGCAAGCAGCTTGTGCACCACGGCCTGGCCGTCGGGCTTGGTGAAATCCAGCGCGACACTCTTCTTGCCGCGATTGAAGGTCATGAAGAAATGGCTCTCGCCCGTCTCGCCACCGACCCTGGGGCCGGCGCCCTTGCGGGTGTCGTCGCCGCCGTCGGGGTTCTCGATCTTGATGATCTCGGCGCCCATGTCCGACAGGATCTGGGTGCACATGGGTCCCGCGATCACACGGGAAAAATCGACGACGCGGATTCCGCTGAGCGGCGGACGACCTGATTGCGACATGGCTGCAAGGTAGGGCTGCAACCCTTGCGCTGTCCATGCGCGGCTTTTTCATTAGACTGCCGCGCCATGCCTACATTTCGCGTGTCGCTGTCTCGCCGTTGCCTTCTCGCGCTTCCGGCTCTTGCCGTGCTGCCCGCTCCCTTACGCAGCGTCAGGGCCGAGACCTGGCCCGCCAAGCCCGTGCACATCGTCGTGCCCTTCGCACCGGGCGGCTCGGGCGACATCACTGCCCGCCTGGTCGGCAAGTACATGGAGGAAAAAACCGGCCAGCCCTTCGTGATCGACAACAAGCCGGGCGCCAACGGCATTGTCGGCGTGCTGGCGGTGAAGTCATCGCCGCCCGACGGCTACACCCTGATGCTGGCCACTACTTCGACCAACGCCGCCAACATCCACATGTACAAGAACCCCGGCTACGACCCCGAGAAGGATTTCCAGGTGGTCGGCGTGATCGGCTCGAGCGGCGCCTTCCTGCTGGTGCCGGCCGACAGTCCGCACAAGACCATTGCGGACCTCGTCGCCTATGCCAATGCCAACCCCGGCAAACTCAACTTCGGCTACTTCAATGCCAGTTCACAGGTGCCGTCCGAAGTGTTGGGCAAGCGCGCCGGCGTCGAATGGACGGGCGTCGCCTACAAGGCGATCGGCAACGCCTGGTCCGATTTCTACGGCGGCGCTATCCAGTTCATGTTCGTCGATCTCACCGCCTCGCGCGGCCAGGTCGTCGCGAACAAGGCGCGACCGCTCGCCATCTCGCTGGCGGCCCGCAGCGCGCTCTATCCAGATGTGCCGACGCTCGGCGAGACGTTCCCGGGCTTCGTCAGCACCGGTTTTCTGTCCGTCGCCGTGCCCAAGGCCACGCCCGACGAGATCAAGCAGAAGCTGAACACGCTGATCAACGCGGCGATCTTTTCACCGGACATCAACAAGCGGCTGACCCAGGAATTCTCCCTGATACCGCAGGCGATGAGCCTCGAGCAGTGCGCCGAAGAGGACCGGGTCGAGCGCGCCAAATGGGCGGAGTATGTGAAGATCGCGAAAATCGAGCCGCAGTGATCGCGAGCGCCTCAAGCCGTAGCGAGTCGTCGTATCCAGTATTCGGCCTGCAAGGTCGCCTGCTCAGATAGGATTGATTTTCCGGCCTAGTACGCCAAATATGACTAATGATCGATATCAACGCCGTCCGCGCCGACCCCGCCCTGGCCAAGGTGGTCCAAGCCGAGTTCCGGCGCGCCGTGGGCATGATCAGCGGCCGCTGGAAGCTCGAAATCCTGTGGCTGCTGAACCACCACGGCAAGCAGCGCTTCGGTGAGCTGAAGCGCGGCCTACCCGGCATCACCCAGCACATGCTGACCGCCCAGCTGCGCGCCCTGGAGAAAGACGGGCTGATCAAGCGCACGATCTATGCCGAGGTCCCGCCCCGGGTGGAGTACGAGAACACGCCCGAGGCGCGCCGCCTGCGGCCGATCTTCGTCGAGATCGTGAGGTGGGCCGAGGAGCGTGAGCAGACTTCGTCAGAACCAGACCTTCAGCCCGACCAGGGCGCGTAGCCTGGAGGTGGCCTCGCCGTCGGCGGCGGCGAAACTTGCCGTGTTGCCGGTGAACTGTTCGAAGCTCACGCCGACGAACGGCGCCACCTCCTTCACGATCTCGTAACGCAGGCGAAGTCCGGCTTCGAAGCGCGACAGGCCGCTGCCCAGCCGGATCGCCGGATCGTTGGCAGATGCCAGCATGGCTTCGGCGTAGGGCTGGGCGATCAATTTCTGCGACAACAGGATGTCGTACGTAGCCTCCAGCCGCGCCGACACCACACCGGTATTGCTGATGCCGGCCACCGCATCGACATGGATGCCGTAGGGCGCCAAGCCCTCGACGCCGGCAAGAAAGCCGGCGCGCTGCTGGCCGCCGTTGAAGACGCTGAGCTGCAGGCCGGCCTTGGCGTCCCAGAAAGGTGCGATGAGGTGGCTGTAGTACAGGCGGTTGTCGATGCCCTGGGTGCCGCCTTCGCCGTCAATGAGGCCACCGTCGGTCAGCACGCCCGAACTCTGCAGTCGAAGCTTGTCGAGATCGTCGCCGATCCAGGCCGAGCCTTTCCAGTGAACATCCGGCGTCGACGAGATCCGCCGCTCGAACAGTCCGTCGACCCGCCAATAGGTCGCCTGGTCGTCCATCGCTCGTGTCGGCAGAGCCGCCACGATCAGCGCCACGACCAGCATCATGCGCTCAGTGTTGATGCGCACGACCGCCTCCCATCGTCATGGGCGCCGACGGCGTCGCGGGCAGAGCCGTGCCTTTTGGATGGACCACGAATTCGCGGAACATGCCGGTCTCCATGTGGAACAGGAGATGGCAGTGGAACGGCCAGCGGCCGACCTCGCTCATGGTCACCGTAACGCTGACGGTGCGGCCCGGCGGCACGATCACCGTGTGCTTGCGCGGCCTGTCCTCGCCCGCGCCGTTCTCGAGATCCATCCAGAGTCCGTGCAGGTGCATCGGATGGTTCATCATGGTCTCGTTCTTGAAGACTAGCCGCACCGTTTCGCCCTCGGTGAAGTCGATCGCCGGATCTTCCGAATACTTCTTGTCGTCGAACGACCAGATGTACTTTTCCATGTTGCCCGTGAGCCGAACCTCGATCGTGCGGCCGGGCGGCGGCAGGGCGTAGCGGCGGTCGAACCTCTTCAGGTCGGCGTAACCCAGCACGCGCGCAGCGGCCGGCGCGTCGAGCGGCGGCACCTGGGCGAAGGACGTCAGATCGACATGGCCCATCGCGGCGTGATCCATCTTGGAATGGTCCATCGCCTTGCCACCCATCACCATGCCCATTCCCATATCGGCCATCGTGAGCAGACCGGGTTGACGCAAGGTCGGCGTCGGTCCCGCCATGCCGTCGCGTGGCGCCAGGGTAGCGCGGGCGAAGCCGCGGCGGTCGATCGACTGGGCCTCGATGGTGTAGGCGCGATCCTCGGGTGGCTCGACGATCACGTCGTAGGTCTCGGCGACGCCGATGCGGAACTCGTCGACCTCGACCGGCTTGATGTCCTGGCCGTCGGCCTGCACGACCTTCAGGCGAAGGCCCGGAATACGCGCATCGAAGATCGTCATGGCCGAGCCGTTGATGATGCGCAGCCGGACTTTCTCGCCTGGCTTGAACAGGCCGGTCCAGTTGTCGATGGGTCCGCGCCCATTCACCAGGAAGGTGTAGCCCGTGACGTCGGCAAGGTCGGTCGGCTCCATGCGCATCTCGCCCCACATCAGGTGGTCGGCGATGATGGCCTGTCGTTCTTCCGTCGTTTTAGCCGCCGACAGATCGCGCAGGAGTCCGGGAAGCGTGCGCTTGCGGTTGTTGAAGTAGTCCGGCTCCTGCTTGAGCTTGCGCAGGATGGTGCCGGGCGACATCGGATGCTGGTCGCTCAGCATCACCACATAGTCGCGGTCGGCCTTGATGCGCTCGCCGCCGGCCGGTGCGATCACCAGCGGCGCGTACAGGCCTTCCTGTTCCTGGCCGCCGGAATGGCTGTGATACCAGTAGGTGCCGGACTGCCGGACCTTGAAGCGGTAGGTGAAGGTCTCGCCGGGCTTGATGCCGGCAAAGCTGACGCCCGGCACGCCGTCCATGCCGAAGGGCAGAAGGATGCCGTGCCAATGGATCGAGGTGTCTTCCTTCAGGCGGTTGGTGACGTTGATCGTCACCTCCTCGCCCTCGGTCCAGCGCAGGATCGGGCCGGCAATCTGGCCATTGATGGAAAAGACGCGACGTTCCTCGCCGTCGATGCGCACGGGCGTGCGGTCGATCACGAGATCGTAGGTGCCGGCGAAGGCGGGATTTCCTGCCAGCAGGAGCAGGACGAGCGCGCGGCGCAACAGGGCGGCCATGTCGGGTCCTCCTATGGGATGAAGTAGATCTCGCCGCGCATCCCGTCCTCGTAGTGGCCCAAGATGTTGCAGGCGAATTCAAGGTCGGGCGTGCGCGCGAAGATCCAGACGAAGCTCGCAGTTTTGCCAGGCTCGATCCAGACGCCGCCTTCATGTTCCATCGACGTCATCGAATGGACGTGGCCGTCCTTTTTCTGGCGGTCGATCATCTCCTTCATCATCCGCCGATGCTCGGCGTGCTCAGTGATGGTGCCGATGATGAACTCATGCGGATCGATACCTGTGTTACGCACGACGAAGCGCACGGTTTCGCCGTCACGCACGTCCAGCACCTTCAGCGAGAAAGCGTTGTCGGTGGCCGTGACCTCGACGGTGCGGGTGACCTGGCCGGGATCGCCCGGCCGGCCGCCGCTCGGGCCGTGTCCTGTCGGGCCATGCGCCGATGCGGGCGTGGCCGCGGCCAGCGCCAGGACGGCGACGAAAGAACGTCGCAACAACACGATGCCTCTCCTTGTCTGGATTGAACCGATGAGGACGGTTCAGACGCGGGGAGGCGGCGGATCCTTGCCGTAGGTGAGCCCGGTAAGGCGGCGGCTCGGCGAGGTGACGTGCGGCATGGCAATAGACGCCACCGTTCCATCCGACGCCGGCAGTAAGGCCGCCGTGCACGCCATCAGCGGACAGCAGATGCTCGCGGCATGCTTGGCCGTGTCCTTGTGCGGACAGTCCGACGACATCGTGGCATGATGCGCCCGGGATGGCGCAGCGATGCCGACCGGAAACGCCAACGCCATCAGCGCCAGCAGCCAGACAAGGAGGCGGGCGCGGCGCATGCTAGCGGCGCTTGTCGAGGACTTCGATCAGCTCTTCGATCTTGACCTGGCGGTCGCGCTCGGAGCCGGCGTGGAACGCGTGCGCCACGCAATGCTGCAGGTGATCGTGCAGGATCTCCTGCTCGACCTTGTCGATCGCCGCCCGCACCGCGCGGATCTGGGTCAGCACGTCGATGCAGTAGCGATCTTCCTCGACCATGCGCGTCACGCCGCGCACCTGCCCTTCGATGCGGCTGAGCCGCGCGAGCTGGGATTTCTTGATGCGCTCATCCATCCTTGAACTATACCCCCGTAGGGTATACACGGCAAGCATGGAAACCGAGACCGCAATCGATCCCGTCTGTGGAATGAAGGTGAAGGTCGCAAGCGCGAAGAACACCAAACTTCACGCCGGCCAGACCTATTACTTCTGCAGTCCCAAGTGCTTAGGGAAGTTCACGGCCGAGCCCGCGCGCTATCTCAAGCCGGCCGAGGCGGTGGCGGGCCCCGCCCCGTCCGCCGCGCCAGGCGCGATCTACACCTGCCCGATGCACCCGCAAGTCCGGCAGGTCGGGCCGGGAAGTTGCCCGATCTGCGGCATGGCGCTGGAGCCTGCCGAGGTTTCGCTCGAGCAAGGTCCCAACGAGGAGCTGATCGACATGACCCGGCGTTTCTGGGTCGGACTTGCGATCACGCTGCCGGTCGTGGTGCTGGAGATGAGCGGCCATCTCTTCGACCTGCACGCGCTGGTCTCGGCACAGATGTCGGCCTGGCTGCAGCTCGTGTTCGCCACACCGGTAGTGCTGTGGGCCGGCTGGCCGTTCTTCGTGCGCGGCGCGCAGTCGATCGTTCGGCGCTCCCTCAACATGTTCACCCTGATCTCCATCGGCACTGGTGCTGCCTGGCTCTACAGCATCGAGGCGACCTTGGCGCCGCATCTCTTCCCGCAATCCTTTCGCGACATGCACGGCACCGTACCCGTTTATTTCGAGGCGGCCTCGGTGATCGTGGTCCTCGTGTTGCTTGGACAGGTGCTGGAATTGCGTGCACGCGAGACGACCAGCGGCGCCATCAAGGCGCTGTTGAAGTTGGCGCCACGCACGGCGCTCCGGGTCGAGGCCAACGGCCACGACCGCGAGGTGCCGATCGAGTCCATCGTCATGGGCAACTCTTTGCGCGTACGCCCGGGCGAGAAGGTGCCGGTCGACGGCGTGGTGACCGACGGCCAGAGCGCCGTCGACGAATCGATGATCACCGGCGAGCCGATGCCGGTCGTCAAGCAAGCCGGCAGCCGGGTGATCGGCGGAACGGTCAACGGCAGCGGCGGCTTCGTGCTGAAAGCCGAGCGGGTTGGTGCCGACACCATGCTGGCGCGTATCGTCGGCCTCGTGGCTGAAGCGCAACGCAGTCGCGCGCCCATCCAGGGGCTCGCCGACATGGTGGCGTCGTGGTTCGTGCCGACGGTGATCGCCATCGCCGCGGCAAGCTTTGCCGCCTGGGGCCTGTGGGGTCCCCCGCCCGCCTTCACCTACGCCCTTATCGCCGCGGTCTCGGTGCTGATCATCGCCTGCCCCTGCGCGTTGGGGCTCGCCACGCCGATGTCGATCATGGTGGGCGTCGGCAGGGGCGCCTCGACCGGCATTCTGATCCGGCATGCCGAGGCGCTGGAGCGGCTGGAGAAGGTCGACACGCTGGTGGTCGACAAGACCGGCACGCTGACCGAGGGCCGGCCGAAGATAACAAACGTGACCGGCGGGCTCGAAATGATGCGCCTGGCGGCCAGCCTCGAGCGCGGGAGCGAGCACCCGATCGCCCGGATGATCGTTGCGGCCGCGGAGGAGCGGCACCTCGCGCTGTCACCCGTGGGTGAGTTTCGAGCCGAGGCCGGTCGCGGCGTGTCAGGCATCGTCGAGGGCAAGCGGATGCTTCTGGGCACCGCGCGTCTGCTCAAGGAAAACGGCGTCGATGTCGGAAGCGTTCAACGCCAGGTGATGCTGGCCGTCGACGGCAAGCTCATCGGCACCATCTCGATCGAAGACCCGATCAAGGCCACGACAGCTGAAGCCCTGAAAAGTCTGCGCGAGTCGGGCGTGCGCGTGGTCATGCTGACCGGCGACAACAAGCGCACGGCCGAGGCCGTGGCCAAAGAACTCGGTATAGAAGAAGTGCACGCCGATGTGCTGCCCGAGGACAAGGCGGCGATCGTGAAGCGCCTGCGCGGTGAAGGCAGGGTCGTCGCCATGGCGGGCGACGGCATCAACGATGCGCCGGCGCTCGCCGCCGCCGATGTCGGCATCGCCATGGGCACGGGCACCGACATCGCCATCGAAAGTGCCGGCGTCACGCTGGTGAAGGGCGATCTGCGCGCCATTGCCCGGGCGCGCGGGCTTTCGCGGGCGACGATGCGCAACATCCGGCAGAACCTGTTCTTTGCCTTCGTCTACAATGCCGCGGGCGTGCCGATCGCGGCAGGCGTGCTCTATCCGGTGTTCGGCCTGCTGCTGAGCCCGGTCTTCGCCGCCGCGGCGATGTCGCTCTCCTCGGTCAGCGTCATCGCCAACGCGCTGCGGCTTCGCAGACTGAAGCTTCCAGCATGAACTTCCGCCCGGGCATTTGCGACCGAACGTCCGGCCAAGGCAGAGCGGTTGGCTCGCTTCTGATCTGTCCCAATGGGGTGCACGGGACCGTCGGTATCATCCGCAGGTCAGCCGCTTCGTATCGGCCAAGGAACCTCCCGCCTCCAGCGGCGTTGCCTTCGGTGACTCGTCGGTGAGCGAACGGTTTTTCCGTCCCGCCTCGCGAGCAACAACAACGGGGCCTACAATGAGAAAAATCGCGTTCGTCGCGCTGGCGACTGTATTGGGCACGGCAGTGCCTTTCGCCATCACTCACGCGCAAACCGCACCGGTGGACGCCCATCATGTCGACGCAGCGCAGGGCATGAAGCCGATGATGGACCCCATGATGGGCGGCATGATGTCGAAGATGATGGCTGACCACAGCAATATGATGATGCTCCATCACACGGAAGGCTATCTGGCCTTCCTCAAGGCGGAGCTCCAGATCACCGACGCGCAGGGCGCGCCGTGGGCGGGATATGCCGACGCCGTCCGCAGCGTCGCCAAGAAGGCACGTGAAGCAATGCCGATGACGACGAAAATGGCACCGTCAGCCGGATCTCCGGCTATACCGGCGATGCCTGCCATGCCGACGAGCTGGCCCGACAAGCTGGCGGCCAACGAGACGGCCTTGAACGGGCAACTCGATGCGCTGAAGTCGCTGCAGCCTTCAGTTGCGGCGCTCTATGCGGTGCTGACGCCCGATCAGAAGAAGAAAGCCGACGAACTGGGCGCCGGTGCCAAGGGAATGATGTGAGCGCTTGAACCTGGCGTTCCTACTCCGCTGCCGCCTCGATCAGGTTGGCGTCGTTCGATACCGCCGCCTTGTCCTCGGCGCCCCACAGCTTGCGGGTCGCCTTGAAGCGAGACAGCAGGAACTCGCCCGACTGAATCGGCGGATATTGCGCCTCGGCATCGGAAACGCCTAAATCGCGCGGATCGACGACGGTGCGAAAGTTGGGATTGCAGAACAACGGCATGGAATAGCGCGACTTGTCCTGCAGATGGACCACGCGATGGACCGTCGCCTTGAAGCGGCCGTTGGTCCAGCGCTTCATCAGCTCGCCGATGTTGATGACGTAGCTGCCGCGCAGCGGCGTCGCCGAGATCCATTTGCCGTCCTTGCCCATGACTTCCAGCCCGCCGAGGCTGTCCTGCCACAGGATGGTGACGATGCCGTGGTCGGTGTGCGG
This sequence comes from Rhodospirillales bacterium, assembly GCA_003153415.1. Taxonomy (GTDB): domain Bacteria; phylum Pseudomonadota; class Alphaproteobacteria; order Reyranellales; family Reyranellaceae; genus Reyranella. The sequence continues at coordinate 17,937 of PLYQ01000130.1, forward strand.
GCCCGAAGCCTGGTCGGAGATGTGCAGGCCGGCGGCACCGAGATAGTGATTGATCACCATGTCGGCGACCGGCTTGGTGAAGTGCCGGGTGAAGAAATCCTCGGGCTTGTCGAGATAGAGCGCGAAGCCTTCGAGGATCTTCATGCCGAGCTTGAACGTCTCGCCGTAGTAGGATTCGAGCGCCTCGCGGAAGCCCGGCATGTCCGGCCAGATATTGGGGGCGTAGAGCGGCGTACCGGCCTTGACCTCGGGATCGTCGGCCGTCACCGGGAAGCCGATATCGAAGTTGTCGCGAGCGCTGGGCTTGCCGTTGCGGTGGACGACGTCGCCGACCTCGCGATAGCCGCGGTTGTTCTTGTCGGCCTTGACCTTCAGCCGCTCCGCCTCGGGCAGACGAAAGAATTTGTCGGCCATGGCAACGGCCTTATCGATCGTCTCGACGGCAACGTTGTGGTTGGTGGCATAGAAGAAGCCGATGTCGTCGCAGGCAGCGCCGATCCTGGCCGCGACGGCCTTCTTGGCCGCCGGGTTGCTGGAATAAAGCCCACTGATGTCGATCACCGGGATGCTGGCCGGCATTGCCTCAGTCTCAGCCGAAAGACCTGCTGCCATTTCCGCCTCCAAGGCTTGGAACTCTAGCCCCGCCGCTGCTCGCCGGCCACCCGCCAGTCGAGCCGCCCGCCCAGCGCGTGGACCAGGGAATATATCACGAAAGACAGGCCCGTTGCGATCAAAGCGACGGCATAGACCTGGTCGCCGCGGTAGTTCTGCATGGCATGGTTGATGACGTAACCCAGCCCGGTGGATGAAATCATCCATTCGGCGGCAATCGCCACGATGATCGAGCTCGAACCGGTGATCTCCTGCGCCGCCACGATCGACGGGATGGCGTAGGGCAGCCGCACCTGACTGAAGGTCTGCCACCAGCTCGCGTTGAGAATGCGCATGCGGTCGAGCTGGACCTCGTCGGCCGCCCGCAGGCCCGCCATGGTGTTGACCAGCACCGGGAAGAACCCGGACAGCGCCACGATGGCGGTCTTGCTCAGGATCGAATCGCCGAACGCCAGCATCAGCACCGAGATCATGGCGATGTAGGGCACGTTGCGCAGCGTGATCGCCGCCGGCATCAGCATGTGCCGGGTCGGCGGCAGCAGGTCGAACAGGATCGCCAACCCGATGCCCGCGATGTTGGCCCATAGGAAGCCGATCGTTGCCACCTTCAGGGTCGCCAGCAGATTGACGAAGATGAAGGCGCGGTCGACCCACAGCACGTCGAGGACGCGCTCGGGCCTGGGGATCACGAAGGCCGGAAGGCTGGAGAACCAGATCGCGAGATACCACAGTGCCAGCACCGAGCAGACCGGTGTCAGCACGCGCAGCGCCACCATGCCGACGCGCGGCAGCAGCGGCGGCGGTGCTGGCCGGGTCTGGTCGCTGGGCAGCGCGATGTCGGTCGGCATGGTCAGGCAGCCTCCACCTGTTGCGCCAGGAGACTGCGCACGTGGGCGGCGATGGCGACGAAGCGCGGGTCCTGGCGGAACGCGGCGTCGCGCGGCCGCGGCACCGGCACGGACACGACCTCGAGGACGCGGCCCGGCGCCGGCGAGAACACGAGCAGCCGGTCGGCCAACATGACCGCCTCATCGATGTGATGGGTGACGAATAGCACCGTCTTGGGTCGCGTCGCCAACTCACGGTCGAACCACTCGCCGATCTCCTCGCGCTTCATCTCGTCGAGCGCGGCGAAGGGCTCGTCCATCAAGAGCACCGACGGATCGTGCGCCATGGCGGAGGCGATGTTCACGCGCTGCAGCATGCCGCCGGAAAGCTCGCGGGCACGCTTGGTCTCATGACCCTCGAGACCGAACTCGCGCAGCACGGTGGCGGGATCGAAGCCGACACGGCCCGCGATCTTCTGGGTGAAGCGCACATCGTCGATGGCACGCTTCCACGGCAACACCGCGGGGCGTTGCGAGACGAGGCCAAGCAGGCGCTTGCGCCGCGCCTCGGACGCCGAATCGGCACCGATGCGGACCTCCCCGGTCGTCGGCTCCTGCAGATCGGCCACGATGCGCAGCATGGTCGTCTTGCCGCAACCCGACGGGCCGACCAGGGCGATCAATTCGCCGGCCGCGATCTCCAGATCGACCGGGCGGAGCGCCCAGTTGTCGCCGAAACGCCGCGAGACGTTGCGGATGGAGATCGCCGCGGCCACTGGGCGAACCCCGGACTACTTCTTGGGAAGGTAGTCGTCGGTCATGACTTCCGAGGCCGGCACGGTCTTGGGGATCTGATCGCCATCCTTGAGGAAGCCGATCATCTGCTGCCAGATCTCGGGGCTCATCCAGAGCAGGCCGTTCTTCTTCGAATCGTCGCTCTGCACCAGCGGGTTCTGCAGCTTGAAGCGCCACGCAAGCTTCTTGGCATCCTCGATCTGGCCCGGGAACTTGGACAGGATCTCGACCGACTCGGCGGGATTGTCGATCACGAACTGCATGCCGCGCTGCACGGCCTTGAGGTAGCGCCGCACCAGCTCTGGATTCTTCTTCAGCGTATCGCCCGAGGCAAAAATCACGTCGACATAGAGCGGGATGCCGAAGTCGGCGAAGCGCGTGGCCTTCCAGGTCTTGCCCTTCACCGTCGCCGGCGCATCGGGTTTCATCGATTCCTGCTCGATCTGATAGGTCTGGTTCACCACCCAGCCGAGGAAGAAATCGACCTGGCCCACCATCAGCGGCTCGGCCGTGCCTTGCACTGTGACGATCTTGACCTTTGAGGCATCGACGCCGTTGGCCTTCATGAAGGCGCGCAGGGAGAATTCGGTGCCGGCTTGCACGCCGACGGTCTTGCCTTCCATGTCCTTGGGCTTGGGCGTGGGCGCGTTGGGCGCACCGATGCTGAGATAGGCCGACGGCGCCGTCTGGAACAGCGTGCCGATCGCCACGACATCGACCGGATCCTTGGCCAGACGCGCCGTCACCAGCGCCATGCCGTTGGTCACGATGCCAAACTGCGCCTGCCCCACCGCGACGATGGGGATCGGATTCTTGCCCGGGCCGCCATCAACCAGCTTGTGGTCGATGCCTTCGTCTTTGAAGTAGCCCTTGGCCTCGGCGATCATGAGCGGTGCGTATTCGCCAATGCGCAGCCAGCCGAGCTGAGTGACGGCCGTCATCTGTTGGGCACTGGCCTCGAGCCCGACAAGACTGATGGCGGCGACCGCTAGAATGGCCAGACGATTAGCTGCTCCCATGTTTCCCCCTCGCACCCCTTGATTGACGGCAAATCTAGCACCTTAGGCGGTGCAAATGTCATGCCGGCAAGCGCTTGCTCGCGGCCCGGCCAACGCCTAGGAAAAGCGCCATGAATCGCACTCTTCTGCTGCTCCTCGCCGGCGCAATGCTGCCGCTCCCTGCCGTGGCCCAGAGCGACGATGCCGCCTACTGTGCTCAGCTCTCCAGCCTCGCGCTGCGCTATCTCACCGGCGGCTCCGTCGACGGACGCGGCGTGCCCAGCCTGGACACGTCCGCGGCCGTTAACGACTGCCGCAACGGCAACACCGCCGCCGGCATTCCGGTGCTGGAAAAGAAGTTGCGCAGCAACGGCTTCACGCTTCCGAAACGCTAGAGCGATTTCGCCGGAGGCGGAATGCGCTAGAGCGATTCCGCTGCCGCGGAATCACCCTAGACGACAAGTTCGGCACCGGTCAGGCGGCGATAGGCTTCGAGATAGCGTTTGCTGGTCGCCTCGATGACTTCGGCCGGCAGCTTGGGTGGCGGCGCATTGCCGTCCCAGCGCCCGGCGTGGCGCTCGACGTCGAGCCAGTCGCGCAGCGGCTGCTTATCGAAGCTGGGCTGCGGACGGCCCGGCTGATAGCCGTCGGCCGGCCAGAAGCGCGAACTGTCGGGCGTCATCACCTCGTCGATCAGGATGATCTCGCCCGATTTGGCGCGGCCGAACTCGAACTTGGNNCCTTGGTGTAGACGAGACGCGTCAGCCGCTCGAGCTCGGCTGTCACATTGGCGCCCAGGATCTCCCGCATGCGCGAGACCGTGATGTTCTCGTCGTGTCCAGTCTCGGCCTTGGTGGCGGGACTGAAGATCGGCTTGTCGAGCCGCACGCTTTCGCTCAAGCCCTCCGGCATCTTCTCGCCGGCCAGCGTCTTGCTCGCGGCATATTCCCGCCACGCCGAACCCGAGAGGTAGCCGCGGATCACGCATTCGATGG
>PLYQ01000305.1 GCA_003153415.1 Rhodospirillales bacterium
GGGTCACACTGCGAAGTGACGGCCTGTCGGCGTCATGTCCGGTTTGCCCCCGGTAGCGACCGAACTGCGAACATCCCGGATCGGCAGCTTCGTGCCAAATAGCGACATCAACGCGCCACGTCAGCTGCGTCATTGCCCAGCCGGGAAAGCCCTTCTACGATCCGAGACGGGGAGGCGGGGAATTCCATTGGCTCATGAGCAGCGCCGTTTGGCGGCCATCGACGCAGCAGACGTTGTCTGCGACAGGCCACGACCACAGGCGCCCTATGGTTGACCGCCCCTCCGGCACGATCACCTTCCTGATGACCGACATCGAGGGTTCCACAGCCCGATGGGAGCAGGGGGCCGAGGCGATGCGGACGGCACTCGCGACGCATGATGAGACCCTGCGTGAGTCCATCGCCGCGGCCGGCGGTTTCATGTTCAAGCACACCGGCGACGGGATCGTGGCGGCCTTCGCCTCTCCGCGCGCCGCCGTCGAAGCAGCGATCGCCGCGCAACGTCAGTTGGAGCTGCCTGTGCGCATGGGAATCTGCACCGGCGAAGCCGAGCGACGCGACGACGATTACTTCGGGCCGCCAGTCAATCGCGCCGCTCGCATCATGGCGGCGGGACACGGTGGGCAAATCCTACTGGCGGGCTCGACAGCTGCCCTACTGGACGGCTTCGATCTGCTGGACCTCGGCGAACATCGCCTGCGCGGGCTGGTGCAGCGCCAGCGCCTTTTCCAGGTCAAAGCCGCCGGCCTGCGCGGCGATTTCGCGCCGCTCAGTACACTCGAGTCCAGTTCGGGCAACTTGCCGACGCCCGCCACGGCGCTGCTGGGACGCGAAAATGATCTGTCCAGCATCGCCGCCCTGCTGGGCGAAGTACGCCTGGTGACGCTCACCGGCGTAGGCGGTGTTGGCAAGACACGCCTGATGCTCGAAGCAGCCGCGCTGGCGGCTGGCGCCTATCCTGACGGCGCCTGGCTCATCGAGCTGGCGGGGGTTGGCGAACTCGATGCGGCGGAACATGTGATCGCGGCGGTACTTGGCGTCAAACAGCTCGCGGGAAGCAGCATGGCGCAGAGTGTCGCCGACGCGCTGGGCGGCCGCCGCCTCCTGCTGGTGCTGGACAATTGCGAGCATCTGATCGAGCCGGTGTCGATGCTCGTCCGCCAGATCCTTGCGCGCTGTCCGCGGGTGAGTGTGCTCGCCACCAGCCGAGAGGCGCTGTCGGTCGAAGGTGAACGCGTGCAGCTCGTGTCGCCCCTCGCCTTTTCCGCCGGAATCGATTCGCCTGCCGTCGCCCTGTTCGTCGAGCGCGCCCGGGCGGTTTCGCCGGGCTTCGATCTGGTACGAGACGCCGACGCGGTGATGCAGATTTGTCGGCGTCTGGACGGCATTCCGCTCGCCATCGAGCTTGCTGCGGCACGGGTGCGTGCCATGAGCCCGCGTCAGATCCACGACCGGCTGGATGAACGTTTCCGCCTGCTTGCCGGCGGACGCCGCGCGCTGGGGCGTCACCAGACGCTGGCCCAGGCGGTGCAATGGTCTTACGACCTCCTGAGTGAGGCGGAACGGACGGTGCTGGCGCGTGCGTCGGTATTCGCCGGCGGCTTCAATCTTGAGGCGGCCGAGTCCGTGTGCACCGGAGGTGAAGTCGCGACCGCGGATGTGCTCGATCTTGTCGACTCGCTACTGCGCAAGTCCTTGCTGACTGTCGAGGATTCGGGCGACGTCGTGCGCTACGGCATGCTGGAAACGATCCGCCAATTTGCGGCAGAACAGGGCAGCGGCGAACTTGAGTTGGCGCGGCGACGGCATGCCAACTACTTCGCGAGCGAGTCGGACCGTCGCTTCATCCAATGGCGCAGCCCGCGCCAGCTCGAGGCCTACCGCTGGCTCGAACTCGAAATGGACAATCTGCGCGTCGCCTTTCGCTGGGCGCTTGATCGCGGCGAGGTCGATCCGGCGGCGCAAATTGCCTCCAATGTTGGTGACTTGGCGCGCTTCATCCTGCGCGACGAGGCGGCCAACTGGGCCTCGGAGATCGTCGACGCCGCGCGCCAGGCGTGCCACCGTCGCCTGACGGTATTGCTCACATGGGCTGCGAGCAGCGCTTGGGCCACCCTGCACTTCGAAGACGCGAAGCGATTCGGAACCGAAGCCATCGGTCTCGTCGATGATCCCTCCTTCGATCCTTTCGTGTTGGCCTATACCGACCTCGCCATGATTGCCCTGTATGAAGGCGACCCCTCAACCAGCGTCGATCTGGTCAGAATGGGCGCGGCCCATTCGGCTGATGCCACGGACCGGTTTTGCTGCGCTTCGATGCCGTTTTGGCTGGCCACCGCCGGACGCCATGAGGAGGCGATGCACAGGGCCGACGAGGCGCTCGCCCAGGCCATTGCGACAGGCGTTCCGAGTTCGGTCGCTGTGGCGTACTGGAGCAAGGGAGCGGCCTTCGCCAAGTCTAATCCCGAGGCGGCAATAGCCGCCTACGAAGCAGGCCTCGCGGTCGCCCTTCGCTCGGGCAACTATTTCTGGGCGGGTGTGATCGCGGCTGACTTTGCTGCGTTGCAGGCGAGGAGCAGCGCCTCCGAAAAGGCCCTTGTCAGTTTCCGCGGCCTGATCGCGATGTGGCGCGGCTCGCGCGACGCAATGTTGATTGCGAGAGGTACCAGCGCGCTCGTCCTGCTGTTCGACCGGTTGGGCCGGGTTGAGGCGGCGGCGACGCTCTACGGATCGCTGCCGAAACTCCTCGAACGTAGTGCCCACATTACCGAGTTGGGTCAGGTAATGATGCGGGTCCGCGCGACACTAGGCGATGCCGCGTTCGACACCGGTCTGCGCCGAGGCGCGGCCATGGCGATCAACGAAGCCTTCTTATTCGCGCAGGCCCAGATCGATGAAGCTCTTATGGAGCTGAGGTAATTTGCTCCGGGTGAACGCAACTTGAACTAACCTTTCGCATAGGGGCCCATGTCTGTTTCGGGTCAAACTGCGAAGTGACGGCCCGCGCGCGTCAGGTCCGGTCTACCCCCGACAGCAGACGTGGCTAGACCGGGTCCCGACTTCCGGACAGTGCCAGCAAGGACTGGCCTCTTAAGCTCCCGGCCCGCGATGCCCCGCGAGGTATGCGACGCCAGTTGAGCCAACCTGTTCGGCGTGGATCGTTCCAGCCGGTATGTAGAAGAACTCGCCTGCGCGGAATATCTGTCCATTTCGCGTGACGGCTATCTCACCGCCAAGGACCAGAACTCGTGCATCGAAGGTATGGCTGTGATCTGGATTCGTGGTCCCGGGCTTGATTCCTCCATAGATTACTTTGAAGCCGTCACGACGCAGCTCGGCTTCGAATTCAGAGTGGTTCATAGGCGTGTACCTTCCCCAAACTGTTCCCAACATTCAGTCTGCCATTGGGTCCGCTCTAGGTCGAGGCTGTGTGAAAACCGTTC
>PLYQ01000201.1 GCA_003153415.1 Rhodospirillales bacterium
CTCGACGTCACGATCCAGGCGCAGGTCCTGCGGCTCCTCGATGGGCTGCGGCGCGAGCTGGGCATGGCGCTGGTGTTGATCTCGCATGATCTGGGCGTCGTGGCCGGCGTCGCCGACCGGGTGGCGATCATGTATGCCGGCCGCATCGTCGAGATGGCGTCGGCAGCCAATGTATTCGGCCGTCCGGTGCATCCCTATACCGGCGCGCTGCTCGCAGCCAAACCGCGGATGGATCGCCCGGTCGACGATGCGTTGCGACCCATTCCCGGCTTGCCGCCCGATCCCGCCCGACCGCCCACGGGCTGTGCCTTTCATCCGCGCTGCGCGCACCGTGTGTCGCGCTGCGCCGAGGAAATGCCAGGCCTGGCACCTGTCGGGGCTGATAGTCACGTCGCGGCCTGCTGGCGGGCCGGCGAATTCCTGGCCAACACGACGGCGGACGTTGCGGTGTCCCTAAAAAGGAGCGCGCCCGTCGGCGACGCGATCGCGGAACCCAACCAGATCGTCGTCGAGGACCTGGACGTGCGCTATCCCGTGCGCACGGGAATATTGCGGCGCGTCACCGGCGCGATCCGTGCGGTGGACGGCGTGTCGCTGTCCATCGAGAGAGGTAAAACCCTGGCGCTGGTCGGCGAAAGCGGCAGCGGCAAGACCACGACCGGCCGCGCCCTTTTGGGTCTGACGCCGATGACCGGCGGACGCGTCCGCTATTTCGGCCGCGACTTCGCGGAGATCAAAAGACAGCCGGGTGTGTTGCCGCGTCTCGGCCAGATGGTGTTCCAGGATCCCTACGGCAGCTTGAACGCCCGCATGACCGTCGGTGCCGCACTTGGCGAGGTCGTGTCGGTGCATGGTCTTGTGCTGAAAGGCGGCGTAGTCGCACGGGTGAACGCCCTTCTGGACAATGTCGGCCTGCGCTCCGAAATCGCCCTGTGCCATCCCCACGAATTGTCGGGCGGACAGCGTCAGCGCGTCGCAATCGCCCGTGCACTGGCGATCGAGCCCAGCTTCGTTGTCTGCGACGAGGTGGTGTCGGCGCTCGACGTCAGCATCCAAGGCCAGATCGTCAACCTGCTGATGGATCTGCAGCGCACGCGAGGCCTTACCTATCTGTTCATTTCCCACGACCTCGGCATGGTCCGGCATATCGCGCACGATGTCGTCGTGATGTATGGCGGCAAGGTGATGGAGGCAGCGTCTCGAGATCGCCTGTTCAGCGCTCCCCGCCATCCCTATACCCACGCCCTGCTCGCGGCTGTTCCGATTGCCGACCCTCAGATCGAGCGCCGCCGCGCACGCTCCGAGGTACGCAGCGAGCCCCCCGATCCGGCCCATCCGCCGCCGGGCTGCCGATTCCACCGATCCTGCCGTTTCGCGGTTGAGCAATGCCGCGTCGAAGCGCCGGCGCTGGAGGTCACGGACAACGGCCATTCCGTGGCCTGCCACCGCTGGGACAGCGACGAGGTGCGTAGCGCGGGCGACCATGCGTTGCGCTTCTTCAGCAGCGCCTTGACATCGATGCCACCGAACCACACAGGGCAATGAGCAAAAGGACCACGACGATGCGCGAACCCGAAGATCTGTTTTCACCCAGCCACTACGCGAATGTTCGCAAACCGGTTGGCGAAGCATTCAACCTGCCGCCCTGGTGCTACACGTCAAAGCGCTTTTTCACGCGCGAGATCGAGCAACTGTTCGGCAAGGTGTGGAATTTTGTCGGCCGCGCCGAGCGTATCGCCAATGTCGGCGACTTCTTCACCTGCGATGTTGCTACGGTGCCACTACTGATCGTGCGCGGCGCGGACGGCACTCCGCGGGCCTTTGCCAACACCTGCCGGCATCGCGGCTGCGCCGTGGCGCGCGGCGAGGGCAACGCGCGCAGCTTCATCTGTCCCTATCATGCCTGGACCTATTCGACCTCGGGCGCGCTACTCGGCGCTCCGACTGAAATGGAGGGATCGACCGGTTTCGACATGAAGGACTACGGGCTGATCCCGGTCCGCCTGGAAAGCTGGGGCGGGTTCATGTTCGTCAATCTGGATTCGGCGGCGTCGAGCCTGGCCGATTATCTCGGCAACCTGCCCGACCTGCTCGCGGATTACGACTGCAGCAACCTGGCGCTCGGCCGGCGGGTCGAATTCGACGTGCCGTGCAACTGGAAGTTCTACGTGGAGAACCTCAAGGATGCGCTGCACGTGACGACCGTGCATCGCAACTCGATCAGCCGCTTCGCGCCAGTCGGAAAATACTGGCGCGAAGTGCAAAAGACCAACGGCAACATGGCCAGCACGTTCATGGGTTATCCGGCGAGCGCCATGTTGTTTCCCGATGATGCCGGGTTCCCGCCGATCCGTACCCTGGATATGTCGAAAGCCGGCACGACCGCGCCGCTGATATTTCCCAACTTGTATATTTCTTGCACGGTGGACGGCGCATGGTACATCCACGTGAATCCCGTTGCGCCTGACCGCATCAGACTAGAGCAGGGCGCCTTGTTCCCGCGAGAGTCGCTCGACCGTCCGGATCGCGACGAAGTGCTGACGCACTATTTTCGCCGCCTCGACATGACACAGGCCGAAGACAACGAGATCTGCGCTCTGCAGCACCAGGGACTGAGTTCGCCACTCAGCCGCCAAGGCCGCTACTCCACCAAGGAGGCGCTGGTACACCAGACGGTCAACTGGATCCTCGATCGGGTGCTCGACGCTGATTAGCTCAACTCAGTTCGAAAAGTATATTTTGTACCGAGTTGCTCAGAGTCTACCCGCCACTTCTATGCTGGCAATATCGCCGACCACGCGTACGCGCACCCTCAGACTGTTGCCGGGTAGGTAGCTAAGCGGAATGTCCTCCTGCTCGACCACGGCAAGAGAGACCCGTGAGGCGCCGGCGCGGACGGCGCGTTCGGCGGCGAGCTTGCGCGCCCGCTCGAGTGCCTCCTCGCGTTTTAGTCCCTGAAAGACCTGGTCGACCTCGCCTGAGACCTGGGCGATGGCGGCACCGACCGCATTGGCGACGCCCTGGTGCGGCACGTGCACGACCTCGCTTACGCCTTCCATCGTCGCGGGAACGAGGAAGCAGCCGCCGCCGACGGCGATCAGCGGCACGTCGCCAGCCTCGGTCTTCATGCGGTCGACCGATTCAGCCAGCATGGCGTGGCAGCGGTCGAGTGCCGCAGCGACGAAGCCCTTGTCGAGCCTGGCCACGCGGCCGCGGTCGCCGAGATCGATCAGGCCCGCCGCCACGGCGATGTCGGTGCAGGTGAGTTCGGCACCGCCAAAGACGAGGCCGCGTTCGGTGAGCTGGTAGCCCACGCTCACCGGTCCGATCTTCGCCGGGTCCTTGGGGTCGACCAGGGTGCCACCACCGAGCCCGATCGACAGCAGGTCGGGCATGCGGAAGGCGGTGCGCACGCCGCCGACCTCGACGTTGTTGTTGGCCTCGCGCGGGAAGCCGTGGCGCAGGCAGCCGACGTCCGACGTGGTGCCGCCGACATCGACCACCATGGCGTCCTTCAGGCCCGAGAGGTACGCAGCACCCCGCAGGGAGTTGGTCGGCCCCGAGGCGAAGCAATGCACGGGGAAGCGCGCCGCCTGGTCGGCGAGACTGACCGTGCCGTCGTTCTGGGTGATGTAAAGCGGCGCCTTAATGCCTGATTCGGCCAGTGCACGTACGAAACCTTCCGCCGTGCGTCGCGCCAGGCCGACCAGGGCGGCATTCAGCAGCGTGACGTTCTCGCGCGCCAGAAGTCCGATGCGGCCCAGCTCGTGCGATTGAGTGATCGAGATGCCAGGGATGGTAGCCTCGAGGATCTCGGCCGCCTCCTGCTCGGCGGCGTAGGTGAGCGGCGAGAACACTGCGCAAATGCCCACCGCCTCGACGCCCGCATCACGGATTTTCTTGGCCGCGTCCTTCATGGCGGCGCGGTCGAACGGGGCGAGCGGCAGGCCGTCGACCTCGTGGCCGCCATGGATCATGAAGGTCGGGCCCTGGCTTAGCGTGCGCAGATCGGCAGGCCAGTCGACGAAGGGCGGCAGGGTCGCGGCCGCCGGTAGGCCAACTCGGACAGCGGCGATCTTGGCGACGTGGCGGCGCTGGACCACGGCGTTGGTAAAATGCGTCGTACCGATCATGACCGCGTCGATACGGCCGGGATCGACCGCGCTCTCCTTCACCAGGCGGCCCAGCACGGTGACGATGCCGTCGCCGACGTCCTGGGTCGTGGCGGTCTTGACCGCGTGCAGCACCTTTGTGTCGTCAACCAGGACGGCGTCGGTGTTGGTGCCGCCGACGTCGATACCGAGGCGGATCATCGCACGCTCTCCGGGAAGATGGATTTGAAGTCGAGATCGTAGCCGAAGGCGCGTGGGCCGACGTGCTTCAGGCCCTTGGGCGACATCAGGATGGCTGGCGCGGGCAGCGCGATCACGGTGACGCGCTGGCCGTAGCGCACGGTCTCGGTGCCGACCGCCTCGCCCGACACGGTGTCCATGATGCAGATCAGGTCGGGCACGGTGACGCGGACCTCGTCGTCCTGCCAGCCGACCGACCATTCGTTCTGGAAGTCGACGCGGAAGGTCTGGCCGCGATTGCCGTCCAGCCCCTCGATCACCACGGTGCCGCGCAGCCAGCCCTCGGTGGCGCGGCGCATCACGTCCGTCACCTTGCCGCGGAATACCAGCAGGCCATGCTCGCTCTTCACCACCGCCTCGATCGGGTCGGTATGGGCGCGACGGGCGGCCTGCACGGTGCGGCCGATGCGGATCGCCTTGGTGGCGGTGTTCAGGCACGACGATTCCTTGACCTCGCGGCCGTTGCGTGGCGCCTTACAAGTGGCGGCCAGCGATCCCCAGACGGTGCAGACCTTGCGCGTCATGCGTTCCATCCAGCTCCAGTCGACCGCCGAGGTGATGATCACGCTGTTGTTGCGGATGTCGATCATGGTCCACGGATAGGCCGGCAGGTCGCGGATCGCGAATGTGGTCATGTCGGCCTGCGGGAAGGCCCGCCCCATGGCGTCGCAATCGACCACCGGCAGGCCGAGGATGGCGCCGGCCAGGAAGGGCTGGAAGCCGTTGTTGCCGCCGACCTCCCACATCATGATCGCCTTGAATTTCTTGCCGATGTGCTCCTCCATCATGGTGATGGTGCGAGAGATCAGCGGTCCGTCGACCATCTTCTCCTGCATAGCGATCGGCGCGCCCATCTGGCCGATGCAGCAGATCGCGTCGTCGTCGCCAAGCGACAGCGGGTCGATCAGCTCGACCGACTTACCGGCGCCCCAATGTTGGCGTGCCTCGAGTAGCGAGAAGTAGGGATCGCCGCCGCCGCCGGTCCCCAAAATCCAGGCGCCGATGGCGAAGGCTTCCAGATCGTCTAGGGTGATTCTCTTGGGAGCGGCGGGCATCGTGAAATTCCCTTGCGATCAGGCGAAATGACAGGCGGCGTTGTGGCCCGGCGCCAACGGGCGCAGGGTGGGATCGTCGGTGGCGCAGAGCGGTTGGGCCATCGGACAGCGGTTGCGGAAGCGGCAGCCTGAGGGAATGTCGAGCGGATCGGGCGGCTCGCCCTCGAGCCAGGCCTCGTCGATGACGCGGCGGCCACCGGGCAGCGGCACTGCGGCCAGCAGCGACTTGGTGTAGGGGTGGCGCGGATTGGTGAATATGCCTGCGGTCGGTCCTGTCTCGACAATGCGCCCGAGATACATCACCGCGACGCGCGTGCAGATGCTGCGCACCACCGCGAGGTCGTGCGAGATGAAGAGCAGGGTGAGCCCGTACTGCTTCCACAGAGCGACCAGCAATTTGAGGATCGTGGCCTGCACCGAGACGTCGAGGCCCGAGGTTGGCTCGTCGAGGATCAAGAGCTTGGGATGCAGCGCCAGCACGCGGGCCAGCCCGACGCGGCGCTGCTGGCCGCCCGAGATCTCGTGCGGATAGAGCGAGAGCTGGTCCCCGTGCAGGCCGACGGCCGCCAGGGTCTCGCGCACCCGCGCATCGCGCTCGGCCCGCGGCAATGCGGTATGGATGACCAGCGCTTCGTCGAGCGAGCGGCCGATGGTCCAGCGCGGATCGAGCGCGGCGCCGGCGTCCTGGTAGACGTATTGCAGGCGCGACCGCACCGCGCGCAACGCGGTGCCGTCAAGGTTCTGGATGGGCGCGCCCTCGAACCTCACCGTGCCGTCATCGGCGCCGAGCACGCCGATCAGTGTCTTGCCGAGCGTGGACTTGCCGCAGCCCGATTCGCCGACGATGCCCAGGATCTCGCCGGCGCCGACTGCGAGATCGACACCGTCGACGGCGCGCACGGCGCGGCCGTCCTTCAGCCGAAAGCGATGGGACAGGCCCTGCACCTCTAGAAGTGCCGCGCTCATGCTGCCACTCCGGTCGAGGCGCCGAGTGGGTGGTAGCAGCGCACCACGTGCGCGCCGCCGCTGACCGGTGGCCGCGTAATGGTGCATTCGGTGGTCGCGAAGTAGCAGCGCGGATGGAAGCGGCAGCCCTGTGGCGGCGCGATCAGGCTCGGGATCTCGCCGGGAATGTCCTGTGCCACACCGTCGGTGCGCGGCAGGCTTTCCAGCAGCTTCGATGTGTAGGGATGGCGCGGGGCGGCGAAGAACGCCGGCGTCGGCGCCGCCTCGACGTCCTGGCCGGCATACATCACCACGACGCGGTCGCAGATTTCCCAGGCGGTACCGAGGTCGTGGGTGGTGAACAGCATCGACACCTGGCGCCGCTTCACCTCGCGATGCAGCAGCCGCAGGATCTGCGCCTGGATGGTGACGTCGAGCGCCGTCGTGGGCTCGTCGGCGATGATCAGCTCGGGCTGCGGCAGCAGCGCCATGGCAATGACGATGCGCTGGCGCTGGCCGCCCGAGAGCTCGTGCGGCAGCTTGGCCAGGGCCTGTTCGGGGTTGGGGATCTGCACCGCGCCGAGCATGTCGAGGATGGCCGCCCGGTCTTGGGCGCGCCGTGCCGACGGATAGCGCGACAGCACGGCGGGCCAGGCACTACGGCCTGCGGCTGCCGCGCGCGGCGACTTCCAGTGCATGAGGTCGAGCATCTGCTGGCCGATCGTGAACAGCGGATTAAGCGAGCCGTAGGGATCCTGCGGGATGAAGGTGATGCGCCGGCCGCGGATTCGGCGGGCGATCTCAGCCGAGGCAAGGGTCAGGAGGTTATCGCCGCCGAAGGCAATAGCACCGGCCCGGACCTCCGACGCTGGCACGGGCAGCACGCCCAGGATGGCGCGGGCGAGCGTGGACTTGCCGCAGCCCGATTCGCCCACCAGACCCACGACCTCGCCCTTGCCGATCGCAAGCGACACGCCATCGAGCGCGCGCACGATGCCCCGCTCGCTGTGGTAGTTGACGATGAGGTCGCGGACGGCGAGCAGCTCAGTCACGCGGCCTCCCGGCGCGGCGCGTGCGCGGATCGAGGACGTCGCGCAGGCCGTCGCCCAGCATGTTGAAGCCGACCACTACCAGGAAGATCGCGAGGCCGGGCGCTGCGGCATACCACCAGGCGTCGGGCAGGTATTCGCGGCTCTCGGCGATGGTGCGGCCCCATTCCGGCGTCGGCGGCGGCGCGCCGAGGCCGAGGAAGCCCAGCGCGGCCGCGGTCAGGATCGTGAAGCCGAGGCCAAGCGTGATGCGCACGATGATCGGTGAGACGATATTGGGCAGCACGTGCAGGCAAACCACGCGCGCGGGGGAGGCACCTAGGGCTACTGTGGCTTCGATGAACGTTTCGTTGCGCACCGATCGTGTCTCGGCATAGACCAGCCGCGTGAACCACGGCCAAAAGGTAGCCGACAGTGCCAGGATGACGTTGGGCAGGCTTGGCCCCAGCGTCTGGGCGATGGCGATGGCCAGCACGATCTGCGGCACGGCGAGGAAGATGTCGGCCAACCGCATGATGAGGTTGGAGGCGACACCGTCATGGATGCCGGCGATCAGTCCCAATGGCACGCCGACGGCTACGGCTACACCTACGGCCACCAAGGCGATCGCGATCGTGATGCGAGCGCCGAACAACAGGCGACTGTAGATGTCGGCACCGAGGCGATCGGTACCCAAGAGGTAGACGCTGTCGGGAGGGCGCAGCCGGTGGGCGGGGTTGAATTCCGTGACGGCCTCCGGAAAGGTGGCGAGCCATGGTGCGAAGACCGCGCAGGCAAGCAGGGCGAGCACGATCAGCAGGCCGACCAGCGCCAGCCGGTCTTCCGCGAGCTTGCGCAGGACAAGCGCGGTTTCGCTCCGCATCAGCCGGTCCCGCGCGGGTCGATCAGCCGATGCAGGACGTCGACTACAATGTTGATTACGATGTAGATGATGGCGACCCACACGGTGAAGCCGAGGACGGCGTTGTAGTCCGACATGATAATGGAGTTGACCGCGTAATAGCCGAGGCCCGGCCAGTCGAACACCGCCTCGATCACTACGGCGCCGCCCAGCAGCGCCCCTGCCACCAGGCCAATCTGTGTCACGGTCGAGGTGAGTGCGTTGCGCAGCATGTACTTCCACACCACCAGCGATTCCGGCAGGCCCATGGCGCGCTCGTACTGTACGAACGGCTTGTTCAGCGTGTCGAGCATGCCGGCGCGGGTAAAGCGCACGATGGTGGCCATCGCCGGGAAGGCGAGCGTGACGGTCGGCAGCGCGAGATGTGCCGCGGCGGTGCCGAACGTCGCGAAGTCGCCCGTCAGCAGCGAATCGATCAGATAGAGGCCTGTGACCGTGGGCGGCGGCGCCACGCCCGAGGGCAGGCGACTGCCGAGCGGCAGCCAGCCGAGATCCATGGCGAAGGTGAGCTGCAGGATGATGGCCAGCCAAAAGCTTGCGATGGCGAGGCCGGAGACCGTGACCAGGCGCACAAGGTGGTCGAGCCAGGTATTGCGCCGGAGTGCCGACAGAACGCCAATCGGCACGCCTAGTCCCACCGTCAAGATCATTGCCGCGAGTGTCAGCTCGATGGTAGCTGGCAGACGGGACAGCAGATCGGCCGAGATCGGCCGGGACGTGAAAAGGCTCTTGCCGAGGTCGCCCTGGGCGAGACGGAGATAGTAGTCGGCGAGCTGGGTGAGCAGCGGACGGTCGAAGCCGAGCTGATGACGAAGCGCTTCGATCTGCTCTCGCGTGGCGCGTTCGCCCGCTACCAGCGCGGCGGGATCGGCGGGAATGACGTGGCTGATCAGGAAGGTGACGGCCACGACGCCGGCGACCGTCGCCACGCTCCAGACGAGGCGCCGCAGCGCGAATGTCGCCAAGCCCGGGCCGTGCCAGAGGGCGGAGGCCTGCTTAAGCCTCCCGCCCTTGCCGTTATCCATTGTTGCGACCGCTTTTCGTCAGCCCAGATTGAGCCAGCGGAAGTCCTGGCCGTTGCCGACCGGGCAGAAGCGCACGCTCTGTACGCGCTTGGCGAACGGGCCATACCATTTGGTGTTGTAGATGAAGACGCTGCCGGCCTCGTCGACCACGATGCGCGCAGCCTCCTGGTAGGAGGCGTCCCGCACGGCCTGGTCGGTCGAGGCGAAGGCCTTATCGATCAAGGCATCGACCTTGGGGTTCTTGTACCAGGAGCCGGTCTTCCAGTTGCCCCAGTTCTTGCTGTCGTACATCTCGCCCACCCAGTTGTGCGGGTCGGCGTAGAGTGTGGAAATCCAGTTGGTCCAGATGTCGGGCGTGGTCTCGTTGCTGCGTGTCTTGCCCGATAGGATCGGCCAGGTCTCGGCGACGATCTTGCTCTCGATGCCGATCTTGCGCAGGCCGGCCTGCATGAGCTGGCCCGCCTGTTCGGTCTGCGACAGCCCGACCAGCGTGTGGATCTCGAGTGGTCGGTCGATCTTGACCGCAGCCTTTGCGAGCTCGGCCTTGGCCTTGTCGATGTCGTAATCCCAACCCTTCACGTCCTTGGGATAACCCCAGAGGTTGGACGGCACCGGCGCCGGATTGCGCACCGCGGTGTCCTTCAGGATGTCAGTGATGAAGGCCTTGTAGTCGAACGCCATACTGATGGCGCGGCGCACATGAACGTCGTTGAGCGGCGCGCGCTGGTTGTTGAGGTGCAGGATGAACAGCCGCATCGAGGGCTGCTCGAGGATTTGCACCGAATCGGCCTTGCGCAGGCGGTCGAGCGCGTCGGCCGGCATAAAGCCGTCGAGGCCGTGATAGTCGCCTTTGATCAGGCCGAGCACCTGCGTCGACTGCTCGCGCACAGTGCGTAGGTCGATGCGTTCGACGTACTTGGCCGGCCACGGCATGAAGTGGTCAGGGCTGCGCGTGCCGGTGACGCCGATGGCCGGATCGAAGCGCTCGAGCTTGTAGGAGCCCGAGCCCGCGACGTTACTCGACAGCCACGCCTGGCCCCAGTCGTCGCCCTTGGTGTTGGCCTTCAGCACCTTAGCGTTGACGATGTGGATCTCGGGCACCGTCGACATGAAGGTGGCTGAGGGCCGCGACAGGTTAAACTCGACGGTCGTGGCGTCGATCGCCTTGGTGGTGCCAGGCTTGATGATCGAGCTGAACAGGATCGCCGAGCCCTTGTTGATGCCCAGCATGCGCTCCATCGTGTAGACGACGTCCTCGGCGGTGACCAGGCTGCCGTCGTGGAACTTGGCGTTGCCCTTCATCTTGAAGCGATAGACCAGACCGTTGTCGGAAACGGTGTAGCTGTCGGCCAGCCACGGCGTCAGCTTGGGTGGATTATCGAGCCAGCGGTACAGGCCGTCATAGAAGTTGAGACGCGTGGCGACGCGGCTGTAGTCGAACACGGTGTGAGGATCGAGCGTGTCGTATTCCGACGGATTGGCGAACACGAACGTCGACGGCGTCTGCGCCTGAACGGTGCTGCCGAGTGCCGTCGAAGCGAGACCGGCGGCCGTGCCGGCTTTCAGAAGATCTCGTCGTGTGACGGCACGATCGCGTGCATTAGAATTGTCGACCATATCCAACCCCCTCGGATGTTCGAATAAACCTATCCTGCAAGTCCTGCTCCAACAACGCATTCAATGGGACTTGGTGATCTAGGCACTGGTGATACGACCATGGCTGCTCAAACGGCTTCGATCGAGGCCGGAGCTGTCCATCTCCCGGCACGAGCCGCATAGATGGAGGAGTTCAAAAAGGAAATGCTCTCCTTCCCGAAGAGTAAACACGACGATCAGATCGACGCCTTGTCACAGGCGCTTCATCGCGCGTTCGCGCCGGCGCCAGCCTAAGCGGTATTCGGCACCTACGGAATGTTCGTCGTCAGGTAAAGCCGGCGACCCTCAAGTCAGGCAACGTCGTTCGGGCGAGGTCTCGCGTGGGTGAGAACTTTGCTCGATCCTGACAATGCTTAGTCCGCACGATCGGTTATCCGCCGAGAATGAGCCGATATGAAATGTCTCGACTCGGCAAGCCAGACTAGATTAATCGCACGTTTGGCCCGGCGATGCATGCTGCACCTTTCGCGCGGGTTAGCGGGAAATCCTGGAAATGCGGCTCCCAAATGGGCCGATCACTTGGACGCGCTACAGGCCAGTGGTAGTAAAATTGTCGCCATCGGACAGGGTCGAAAGGTCGCCTAGCGCAGGCCTGAACTGAGCGCTCGAAATTACTTCGCGCGACCTTTCCCGAACAACGCGGTTCCAGCGAGGCTGCGCTGCCCGACACGGGGCCGAAAAGGTTTCTCGAAGAGTGGGTCAGCAGCGCCTTTGGACCGATCTGCTCGGCACCAGGTATTACCAGCTGGCGTCCGATTGCAGGAGGAAATGCATCGGCAAGCGTAAGTGCCGAAACGGGCCCCAGAGAGAAAAGGCGGAATGAGCCCGTTCAGCGCCGAAAAGGCGCTGAACCTAGGCGCCGGGACTGACCAGTGACCGGGGCCAACTGCCGGAAATATCGGAAGGATTTACGAAGGGCCGCCGCCTGAGAGAAGTGCGTACGGGTGGCTGGCTGTGGGTGCAGTCCACCGCGAACCATTCTCCACGGCAATTCCCTGCTAACAGGGCAAATAACAGGGAATTTATCGAGGTACTTTCCTAGAAAGGCCGAGAGTACTAGCTCTTCAGGGCTTTGACCGTGAATCCCGTCTCCAAAGAACAGGGAATTAGCTTCGAGGTAACAGGGAATTCCTGGAGCAGAACAGGGAATAGCTGGGCCGGGATCAGGCATCCTTAGGCATTAACAGTAGGCATTACCTCGGCTGCCTACGAGTCGAGGCGCTGTGCTGCCTTGCCGGCTTCAAGATCAGCCACGAGAGCCGGGAGCCATGCCATGCGGGCCAGCCATTCAGCCGCTGTGGGCGTTTCTTCGGCTTCACGAAACAAGACCGACATCAGCCCCAACAGGTGGTCGACATTCTCGATAACAAAGGCCTC
>PLYQ01000352.1 GCA_003153415.1 Rhodospirillales bacterium
AATTGACCGGAATCTGCTCTAGGCAGGACGATGGACGCCAGCACAGGGGTGACCGTGAAGGTGGCAAGCAGCGCGCCGATCAACGCATAGGCGTAAGTCCGAGCCATGGGGTCAAAAATCTGGCCCTCGACGCCGGTCATGGTGAAAAGTGGCAGGAAGGCCGTGACGGTTATGGCCGGTGTAAAGAAGATCGCTTTGTCCACCTGGAGCGCGCTCACGAAGATCAATCGCAGACGATCGGTCCATAGCTTGACCGAGCCGCGAGCCGATGTAGACGACGACGGGTCCGGCCCCCATAGGCCCTCGCTGAGGTGCTGGAGAATCCGATCGCGATTGTTCTGACTGCTCTGGAAGTTGCGGAAGACGTTCTCGACGAGAATCACCGCCGAGTCGATGATGATCCCGAAATCGACAGCGCCGACCGACAAGAGATTGGCGTCTTCTCCCCGCCCCACCATGATCATGACGGCAAAGAACAGAGCGAAAGGAATATTGACGCCGACGATGATCGCGCTACGCAGATCGCCGAGAAATATCCACTGGATGAGAAATACCAGAAGACAACCGAAGACCAGATTGTGCAGCACGGTGTGGGTCGTAACGGCGACCAGCGTGCTCCGATCGTAGTAGGGGACCACTTTGATGCCGGGCGGCAGGGTTCCGTCCGAATTGATCTTCTCGATCTCGGCTTCGACGCGCGGCAGCACCTCATTGGTATGCTGGGTGCGACCCATCACGACGATCGCGGCCGCGATGTCGGGCTGCATGTCCCGGCCGGCGATGCCCAGTCGCGGGACGTAGCCTACTTCGACCCAGGCGACGTCCTTGATCTGGACGGGCACGCCGTTCACCTGGGCGAGCACGATGTTCTCGATGTCGTTTACCCGGCGACCTTGCGTAAGATCGTCGTTGCCGCCGTCGTCGATCAGCCTGACGCCGCGTATATTGACGGATTGCTGGCCCAGCGTGATCTCGCGACCGCCGACATTGATGTTGGCGTTGCCCAGCGCCGTGACGATCTGTGGGATCGTGACGTTGTAGGCTTCGAGCTTGGGCAGATCGACGTCGACGTTGAACTGCTTGGTCGTGCCGCCCCAGCTGTTGATCTGAACGACGCCCGGAATCGTCAGCAACCTGCGCGCGACGACCCAGTCCTGCACGGTACGCAGGTTGGTCAGTCCGAAATGCGGCGGTCCGGTCACCTGATAGCGGACGATCTCACCGACCAGGCTCGACTGCTGGATTTGGGGCACCTGGTTGCCCGGCAGGTTGACGCCCTGCTGCAGGCTGACAGCCGCCTGACTATAGGAGGTGTAGTAGTCGGTCCCGTACTTGAAGGTAACGCGCACGAAGCTCAATCCATAGAACGACGTCGAGCGGACGTTGACGACACCAGGCGTGGGATAGAGCGCGATCTCAATCGGGATCGTATAGTACTTCTCCATCTCCTCGGCCGAGAGACCGGGCGCCTGTGCGGTGATCTCGAGAATGACCGGTGCGGGATTCGGATAGGCCTCGATGTTGAGACGCGTGAAGGCGAAGACGCCGGCCGCGATGAACACCAACACCGCCAGAACGACGATCGGCCGTCGGGTCAGTCCGAATTCGAGAATCGACTTCAACAAGGGAAGACCCCAGGATTCAAGCGCAGCGCTTGCGAGAGCGGAGGATGCTCATTCGGCCGCGCCAATCAGCAGCTTGTTGCTGAGAAAAATTGCACCGTCCGGAACCACGAGTGCGCCGGGCTGGACGCCTTCCAGGATCTGTGTCGCCCCTCTCTGCAGCAGACCTGTCTTCACCGTACGCTTCTCAAAGTGGCGCCGGTCCGTCGTCACCCAGACGGGCATGGTGCCGTCGCCCTCGCGGACGATGGCACTGTCGGGTACCGCCGTGGTCTGGAAGGGATTGCCGATATGGATCGCGAAGGTGGCGAACATACCGGCGCGCAAGAGGTGATCGGGATCCTTGATCTCCGACCGGACCATCACCCTTCTTGTCTGGGGATCGACCGAAGCACCGATTACAACGATCGAACCGCTGAACTCGCGGTCACCATAGGCGGAGACCCTGACCTTCACTTCTTGGCCGACCCTCAGGAGCGCACTGTCACTCTCGACGACGTTGGCGATCATCCACATCGTCGAAGTGTCGGCGACGGTGAAGGGGGCAGGCGCATTGCCGGGCTGGACGAAAAGCCCGGGCGCGGCTGTTCGCGCCGTGACATAGCCAGAGATCGGACTTCGCACGACCAGAGTGGAGTCGGCCTTGCGTTCAGCGACGATTTTATCCACGTCCTCGTCGGTCTTGCCGAAAATGCGCATTGTGTCGCGCGCCGCCCTGAGCGCGCCTTCCGCAGCCTGCTGGTCGGATGTTGCCTGGTCGACGTCCTTTTGCGCACCACCGCCGCCTTTGAGATTCTCGGTGAGGCGCTTGAGGTTACGATTCTGCAGAGTGTAAACGCCCGCGGCTGCAACCAGCGTCGACGAGGCTTGCAAAAGATCCGAACTGTCGATGGTAAATAGCAGCTGGCCGCGGTCGACCCGGTCGCCGATATTCGCATGCGTCACGACGATCCGTCCCTGATAGGGCGTGAAGACTTGGACCAGCATGTTCTGGTTGAAGTCGATATTGCCAACGGCTTGTTTGACGAGATCAAAGGTAGAATGTCCGACTGGCTCGACCTTGACCGCCTTTGCCTGGGCTTCAGTCAGTTCGATGACCACTTTCGCATCGATCGCCGGCGCGCGCCCTCTTCGTGTGGTCTTGTCCGGTGATTCTGCTGGAGCGCCACCACTCTCGAACATCCAGACGCCAAGCGATCCAGCCGCGACCAGACCACAGACGACAATCCAGAAGTGCCTTCTAGACAAGTGCGGGGATTGTATGACTTTACGCCAATCAAGCATCGGAGCGCCTAGTTGTATTGGAACACGACGGCCGTAGCTGGAGCGAACTACAATGGACTTTCCCGCAGACGGAGGATGCCGGCTCAGCCGACCTTCTACGAAGCGATCGGCGGCTGTCGACCCCGCCGATCAAGACACGCACCGTTCAGCCGTGTCCTCGGACATGATGAACCCGACGCCGCGTATCGTATGGACCTTCACCGTGGCGCCAGCATCGACAAGCAGCCTGCGGAGACGATGGATATAGACATCCACTGCGTTGGAACTCTGCTCGCCGTCGATGCCGAATAGCTGATCCTCAAAGAAGCGACCGCTGACAACGCTCCCCTTGTGTCGTATCAAGAGTTCCAGCATCACCATTTCGCGCACGGGACACGACGGTTGAACGTGACCGTGGATCCGGAGTTCGCGGTTTTGTATATCGAGTGAGACGTTACCTGCAACAAGCAGCTGGCCAAGCAGATTGCTCGGCCGCCGCAGCAGGGCGCGAAGGCGCGCAACGAGTTCGTCCATCGAGAACGGCTTGGCTAGATAGTCGTCAGCGCCCTCGCGCAGCCCTTTGACCCGATCTTGGAGGCTATTGCGAGCCGAAACGATCAGTACCGGCGTCGCATTGCCTTGGGACCGCAGATCATGCAACAGCGCGGCTCCATCCTGATCAGGCAGACCAAGGTCCAGGACAATTGCCGCGTAGTCCATTTTGGAGATCGCGTGCTTGGCCTCTCTGACGGTACCCGCCTGATCTGAGTCGAATCCAGATTGCACCAACCACGCCGCGATGAGACCAGCGTACATAACGTTGTCCTCGACAATAAGGATTCTCATCGATCGTCAAGTGCCGCGTACACAACCAGGCATTTGGTCATGATCATCCTGTTCGTGTTTTTCCAATCAGGCAGTCTGATGATCTGCTCACCCAGTCGTGCTCGATCAAAATGAACGAGTGTCTGATGAAGCAAGTCCAACCGAATACGAAGAACCTAAGCGCCCAAGCTTACGTTCCTCTTGCACGCATGATCACGATTCGATCTTTTAAGTGACATCAGTGCCTGCTCACGTCGCCAACGTCAGGCTGCATCAGATGTGATGCTCGGCAATGAGTGAGAAGTTCAGCTGCACGTAATTTATTGTGTGCCGTAAGGTTCGTGTCATTCACCTCGCCACTAGGTGCGCCACAGAAGCGGCGCGGGTGGTCGTTGCCACCACCGCTTGCACATTGGATGCCGTGCCCTTCGTCAGTTTGGTGTCAGGATAAAAATCCTTCGTTCGACTTGACCTGCATCAAGGGCGTATCGACATATCGGCGAGAGCCTGCCCATTAGGCGTGGCGGATGTGAAAGCGAGCTACGGTCTCTTCTCTCCGATAGTTTCGCCTCTGCACTTTTCGCCTTCGGACATCGATCGGCCGAATCTCCGATCGGAAGGAGCACATCATGAAGATGTTCAACACGTGCGTGATCGCAGCAATGTCGCTGGCGCTGGCGGTGGCCGCGTCGGCGCAGACCGACAGCAAGGCGAGCGACGCGCGCTACTGTGAGGCGCTCACCACCAAGTACCAGGCCTTCCTCGGTAGCCTGGGCTCCGGCAAGCGCTCTGGCCAGGACACGGACGTCGCCGCCAAGCTGGCGATCGAGAAGTGCCAGAAGGGTGATACCGCCGCAGGCATCCCGGTGCTCGAAGGCAAGCTGAAGGACGCCAAGATCGAGCTGCCGCCGCGCGGCTAGATACCAATTGACACTGCACGCGTCGCCTCGGCGGCGCGTGTAGGGCTATCTCTCCCCCGACAATGACGAGGTGCTCAAATGATCACTTGGCGTCAAGTCAGGCAAACTTGGCACATCGAGAAGTCCAACCTGTGGCCTCTCATCATCACTGTGGTTGCCGGTGCGCTATTTGGCGCATTGGTGCTGGAAAGACATGTGCCTTCCAGCGAACCGACGACCAAGCCTGCACTTACGGAAAGCGTACCTCTTATCTTGTTGAGAGATCACCGAGAGGTAGCGCTGGCGACACCGTGGTGAAATGATCGAACTTGGCTTTCAATCAACTCAGATTGCAGCTGGTCTTATGATTTCCAGTTTTTCGCCTTCACGATTTGGCCTCTCAACCAAACTCTTTGCGGTCCTGCTGCTGCTGGGCGCCATCGCCGTACTAATTTCTGGTGGACTGGGCTACGTGAGCGCGCGCGATGCGCTCGAGCGGTCCATTTACAACCAGCTGATCGCGGCGCGCGAAACCAAGACGCACCAGGTCGAGAACTACCTTCGATCGATCTCCAACGAAATTCAGCTTCTCGCGAATACGGCGATGGTGGTCGAAGCGATGCATGGTTTCCGGGACGCCGTTGACGAGCTTGACCGAACGAAGGTGCCAGACGATGTGCGCAGCCGTGTTGAGAGCTGGTACGATAATAACTTCATGCCGATGATACGGCGCCAGCTCGGGTCACAGGCCGACGTCAAGGACTACCTGCCGACAGGCTCTGCATCGTATTTCCTGCAAGACCGATACATCATCGCCAATCCGAATCGGACCGGACAGCGGCGGGCGCTGGCAGATGCCGGCGACGGCAGCACCTACAGCCGGCTGCACTCACATTTCCATCCGTTGCTGCGCCACGCGGCGGCGACCCTCAATTTTTTCGACTTCATGATGATCGATCCGCGGACCGGCCGCATCGTTTACTC
The DNA here is from genome assembly GCA_003153415.1 of Rhodospirillales bacterium. Classification (GTDB taxonomy): domain Bacteria; phylum Pseudomonadota; class Alphaproteobacteria; order Reyranellales; family Reyranellaceae; genus Reyranella. Next base: position 5,594 of record PLYQ01000352.1, read on the forward strand.
GGTTACAAAGGAGGCGGATTTCGCGTCGTCAGTCACGGCTCGTCCCTACCGCCACTCCAACCTGGCTGCCGCTGCAGCAGCGTGCCACGAGTCGGCGGACTCGTCGAAAACCTGCCTCGGGGATTTCGCGGACTATTTGCCGGCAGATGGTGCACCCGCCGCGTTCATGGCGGCGCCCCTCATCGAGGAGGGTATGGTCATTGGCGTGCTCGTCGCCAGACTGTCGATCACGGAACTCGACAATATTGTGACGGGCGGCCGCCAATGGAGCCGCGAAGGCTTCGGAGCAACCGGAGAGGCCTACCTCGTTGGGCCCGACTTTCTCATCCGCTCGGCGCCCCGGCTCTTCTTCGAGAACCGCGATCAATACTTTGATGAACTGGAGCGGGGCGGCACGACGCCGAAGAACGATATCGAAGATACCCATCGTTACGGCTCACCAGTGCTGCAGCAGCACGTCGACAACAAGGCAACTCGCGCCGCATTGGGCGGCCTGGAAGGCATTGGCACCATTGGCGGCATGGGAGGCCAGTTGACGCTTGCCTCGTGGGGACCGGTGAGTGTGCCCGGCGTACAGTGGGGCATGATCGCGAAGATAGATGAGGCGGAAGCGTTCGCGCCTGTGCACCGTCTGGAGCGGCGCCTGACCATTGTCGGCGCGATCGCGCTGATGGTCGTGCTGTTGACGGGCGCGTGGTTGTCGCGATCGCTGCTCGGGCCTCTGCGCGAACTTACGGCGGGCGTGCAACGCTTCGCCGCCGGCGACTACGCCGCTCAGGTCAGGGTGCGTACCAGAGACGAGATTGGCCAGCTCTGCTCGACCTTCAATGGCATGGTGGGCGAATTGCGCGAAAAGAGCATCGTGATCGAGAGCAAGAACCGGGAGAATGAGCAGCTCCTTCTCAACGTCCTGCCCGCGCCGATTGCCAGTCGATTGCGCGGAGGGGAACAGAACATTGCAGACGGGTTCGATAACATCACAGTCGCATTTGCCGACCTCGTCGACTTTACGCACCTTTCGGCGGGCATGCCGCCGGCCCAATTAGTCTCACTGCTCAACGGTCTTTTTAGCCGTTTTGACGAAGCCGCGCTCGAACTCGGCGTCGAAAAAATCAAGACGGTGGGGGACGCCTACATGGTCGTGTGCGGATTGCCGGCCCCGGTGTCCGACCATGCGCGCCGTATACTGCGCATGGCCATCCGAATGGTGTACATCACGCGCGAGCACGCCCTCGAGAACAGGGTCGCAATGAAGTTACGGGTGGGCGTGAACAGCGGACCGGTCGTGGCGGGTGTCATCGGCAAGAGCAAGTACATCTACGATCTGTGGGGCGATACGGTGAACGTCGCGAGCCGCATGGAATCGACCGGAATGCCCGACGCCATCCAGGTTACGCGGCCGGTTTACGAGGCGCTCAAGGACGAGTTTGATCTGGAGCCACGCGGTCCCATCGAGGTCAAGGGTAAGGGTAGCGTCGAGGCCTGGATCCTGAAGTTATAGGCCGAGGTGACATCGGGAAAGTGATGCAGCCGGACCTCGTCACGGGTGTCCCTGGCGAGAACTACGTCGGGTAGTATTCATGGTGAAGTCCGCCAAGGATCGGCCGGCTGAAGACCGAACCCAACCGGTTGATCGGCCGATGGATCGGCGCATCCTTGGCGAGGACGAGGTGTGTTCGCGTGTCATTATAATAGTCGGCATAGGCAGCGAGGATGCGCCGCAGATGGGCCTCGCCGAAGACGACGATGTGATCGAGTCATTCCCTACGGATCGAACCGATCAACCGCGCGGCATGCCCGTTCTGCCAGGGTGACCGTGGGGCCGTTGGGTGATCGCGTATCCCCATGGCTTCCCTTCCCCGAGCGAATCGAGACCGTCCGCCAATGCAGCGGACTTGCAAGGGTTAGTGTGTTCAGCAGTTCGTTTTGTTGAACGACAGCAGGCTTAATGAGAAATAGCGACGCGCCGAGTAGCTAAGGGCTATGATCGCATCCAATACTTCGTCAGCGCGCTTTAGGGAGATCGCCATGCCGAACCGCCGAACCTTGATTTGTACGTCACTCAGCGCTTTGGCGGCGACACCCTTCGGCACCGTCAACGCAATGGCGGCCGATGCCCCCTTTGCCACGACAGCGCACGGCAAAGGCCGCGGCGGCGACGATGGCGGCATCAAGATCTTCAAGGGCATGCCCTACGCGTCCGCCCGCCGGTTCGAGGCCCCGATGGCGCCGAGCTCTTGGACGGAAGTCCGCGATGCACTTGCCTTTGGCCTGTGTGTACCGAAAACCTAAACCCGGACGTAGTGATGGTGAAGTCCGCCAAGCACGGGGCGTGAACGGACTGTTCCGGTGAACTGGATCGGACGACCCTCCGGCGCGTCCTTATGCAGCGACCGATGCGTTCGGACGTCGTTGTAGTAGCGGGTGTAGGCCCTCAGTGTGCAGCGCAGGGTTGCTTCCCCCACGACCACAACATGGTCGAGACACTCGCGTCGGATCGACCCGATAAGCCGTTCGACATGGCCATTCTGCCACGGCGAACGTGGCGCGGTCGGGTGGTCGCGGATGCCCATGGCTTCCAATCGGCGCCGGACGACTGTGCCGTAAGACCGATCGCGATCGCGAAGAAGATAGCGCGGTGACTGATCCCAGGGGAATGCCTCTGTAATTTGCTGAGCGATCCATTCTGCAGTCGGGTTCGCGGTGACGTTTGTCCATACCATGTGACGCCGGCCAAGGCGCATGATCACGATGGCATAGAGAAGCTTGAAGCCGATGGTCGGTACGACGAACATGTCGATGGCGGCGATGTCCGGGGCGTGGTTGCGCAGAAAGGTACGCCACCCCTGGCTTGGTGGACCACGACGCTTGACCATGTATTTGGCGACTGTCGATTGGGAGACCTCAAACCCGAGCTTGAGCAGTTCGCCGTGGATACGCGGGGCTCCCCAAAGTTGGTTCTCTTTGCTCATCTGCGGGATCAGCGCGCGGAGATGCGTCTCGATCTGTGGCCGTCCTCCCCGTGAGCGCGACTTCCAACGCCAGTAGCGGCGAAAGCCAGCCCGATGCCAATGCAGCAGTGTCTCGGGACGAACAATCGTGAGCACCTGCAGGATCAACGGGAACCATCGATAAAGCTGGATAAAGAACCAGCGATCAGTGTTCGTGAGTGGGGCACGACCCGGCACCTTGCGCCGCAGAATGTTCAACTGATGCCGGAGGGCCGCGTTCTCCGCTTCAAGCCGGTTCCTCGACTTGAATGGCGAGGCCAAGGCGAACCAGAGCAGCGCAAACATTATCTGATGACGGTAGGTGATTTCCTCAGCCAATCAATGAGGATAAGGCTCTCGGTACACACAGTGCACAGAAAGCTTAAGTGGCCGTCTCGAAGCATGGGCTGCACTCCCGGTGCGCCTATTGCCGGGCCTTCGAGACGGGCGCTTAAGGCGCATGTGAATGCGCTGCAGCGGCCTCCTGACGGTGTGGTGATTTTGTCCGATCGGAAAGACTCTAGGGCGGCGTCGGGTCCGCCTTCTCCCAACCCTTGTCGGGGTTGAAGCTTGCAATCGATGTCGCGCGCTGCGCCGTCTCCTTGCCGAGGTCCTGCTGATAGACGGTGCCTTGGAAGTTCACGATGAACGTCATCACGCCGCTCTCGCCGTAGCGCACCGGCCAGGCCATCGCGGCAAAGCCGCCGATCATGCGGCCGTTGACCAGGTAGTCGTGGGCACCGCCCGGCGCGGCCGGCCCCTGGGCATGGAGCAGGCGGAAGTTGTAGCCGTAGTGGCCGCCCGGCGCGCTGCCGTCGGGTTGCGAGTTAGTGACCTGCGCGCCGAGCGGACTGGGCGGTTCGCCCGGCGCCGTCGGCCAATAAAGTCCGTCCTTCTTGCCGGGTGAGCTCGCCAGGCGGCGGGCATATTGCGGCCAGCCGGTCTTCATCGGATCTGTCTCGACGTAGTCGTACTGGGCGTCGACGATCGCCAGCAGCGTCTGGATCGCGCCGAGCTCGTCATAGCCGAACTGGCGAGCCTGTATTTCCTTGTGGCCGGCGGCGACGTCGAAGCGCCATTCCGCACCGTCCTTGACGATGGGAATCGGCAGGGTCCAGCCGTCCTTGCCGACGGCCACCGTTGCCGTGGTGCCGTCCGTGACCGTCACCACGTGATTGGCATCCCAGGCGGCGAGGTAGTGGACGCGTCCGCGATCGCTGGCATCCTTCTCGCTCAGCACAAAATCGGTCCAATCGCCGCCCAGCATGGCGGCCAGGGCCTTGTTGTCCGCTCGACGGACCGCCTCGGTCAGGGTCGACGCCGCCGCTTCGGCGGTGGCGAAGCCCTGGAGCTTGGCCGCCTGCTGTGCGGCCGCGACGGCGCCGAGACCGGCGATGAAGAGCTGGGCCAAGAGGCCACGACGCAGAATGGAATTGCTCATTTCCGGCGCCCCCTGCTGCTTGCGTGGGCAAAGCTGCGCCCGCCAC
>PLYQ01000167.1 GCA_003153415.1 Rhodospirillales bacterium
TGCTGACGCCGTACTTCACTGGTCGACCCAACAAGTGTGTCGTTAGTCCGGCGAGAATGGCGAAGATAACGATCGCCAGCGCGATCGACTCCAGCTTTCGGCGCACGGAGATGGAGACGCGTTTGAGTTGGAAAGCCATGCTTTGGCATCCCCTTCCAGTAACCCGCTTCCGGCAATCCACCGCGCGGGCGGCAGCGAGCGCTGGCGCGTCCCCGCCAGCCGATCGACACGCGTTACGATGGCAAAAACGGCCCGACCCTCATCGCGAAACCACTGCGCCAGCAGGCGATCATATGCCCCTGATAAGCCCAGCTCAGCAATAGGATCTGGATCTGCGCGGTCCAGAAGGCCGTGCGACCGTTCTGACCTTAGAAGCTGGACAACAGGTTTGTCTTCAAGCCCCTTCCCCATCGGTTCCCATCTCACCGGGAGAACGACAGGGAAGGGGAGAGGGCGAAGCTGCGTTTACTGAGTGCTGACGTGGCCGCTGCGATCGACGACGACTGCTACATCGACGTTGTTCTTCTGGGCGCGGGCGTGCCAGGAGCCGTCCGACTCGCGGTAGAGGCTGTTGACTGCCATGTAGCCAGCGCTGCGGATCTCGTCCTTCACGATGGCCTGTTCGGCGGTGCCGTTGAACGGCGCCACCGTTCCCTTGGGATCGGGATTCGAGGACGGCATGGCGCCGTACTGCATCGTGCTGGGCGAGACGCCGTTGCCGGCGAGTGGAACGGACTGGGCGTGCGCCGAAGCGGCGAGAAGGCTTGGGGTGCTGAGCAGAGCGATGGCAAGAAGCGTGCGGTTCATTTGAACTCTCCGTACTGGGAACATTGAACGCCGCCAATTCTCGACGGAAATATGAAGAAAATTTGTCCGCCACTCGCGCGTCAATGCATAGCAGAGTCAACGAAACACGACAGACCGCGCGCGATCGCGCGATGACCGCGCGATGGTCTCACGGGAACGTGAAGAGTTGTCCGCGCTGCGGCTCTGAGGCTACTGCGCGCCGGCGTATCACGCATCGCGCCGCAACGTGCGCGGCGTGATTGGCAGATTGATGATGTCGATGAACACCGTCGCCGAGCCGTCGGCGAGATTGCCTTCCAGAAGTTGCACGTCAAATGTGAGTTTGTCGCGCTTGAGCTTGGGCAGCCTTTGGGGAATCGCTAACGCATTGTCGATCTCGATGCCGAGATATCGAACGGTCCTTTCAGTCTTTGTGTGGCCAAGAAGGAGCTGGACGGCTCGAAGGCCATGTCTTTACGGCGGCCCGTCGGCTTGCTCGCGTTGGTGTTCCTGTTGGAGGGCTCGCTCGTCGAGTGTGGCGGCGACGAAGCCAGTGATGGCGAGTGCGCAGAGGAACACTGTGATTACAGCGAGATATCGGCGCATAGCCCTACGTCCGCTCAGTGATTAGCTAGTGACTCAATTTGAAAAGAAGCTAGCAACCGCGGAACAGGCTCGATACTGCTGAGCGACGGTACACGTTGATGTTCGGGCGATCCGGCAATGATCGAAAACATCAATGCGGCTGACACGAAAACAAGGAAAGTCGCGGTCTTCATGAGCAGGATATGGCGGCCGATTAGGACGAAATAGCGACTATTTCCGTTATTCTTGAAGGCGTACTCAAAGTGGAGAGGTCGTGCAGATTTCTGTCGCCAACCTCCTGGTACCGCGTCGTATAAAATAGCAGCTTAGGCTGGCGTTTGGGTCTTTGATTTCGATACCGAAGCGCGCGTGAGGATCAGCGATGACTATTTCTAAGCTCGGTTGGCGATGGATACTTCCGCCCGTCCTTGTTGCTCTGGCTGGACTGGGCTGGCTGCTGGTCGGGCACTTCGAAAAGCCGCCGGTGTCCGCTGCGGCCACCGCGCCAGCGCCGGCGGTCGGCGTGCGGCCGGCGACGTTGAAAGGCGTCAATCAATCTTTCGAGTTCGTCGGTCGTATAAAGGCCGTCAACAAGGTCGAGCTCCGCGCCCGCATAGAAGGTTTCCTCGAGAAGGTCCTGTTCCGTGAAGGTCAGGATGTGAAGACTGGCGAGCTGCTCTATCAGATCGAGAAGGCCCAGTTTCAGGCGCTGGTCGATCAGGCGAAGGCAAATCTCATCGTGGCCGAGGCGGCCGCGACGAATGCCGGGCTCGAGTACGGCCGCAATGTCGAATTGAACAAGCGTCAGTTCAGCCCGCAGTCCCAGGTCGATCAGAACAAGGCGGCAGTCGATACGGCCCAGGGCAGGATCATGCAGATGAAGGCGGCCCTCACCCAGGCCGAAGTGAATCTCGACTACACCGACATCCGTTCGCCGATCGACGGCCGCATCGGCCGCACCGCCTTGACCGTCGGCAATCTCGTCAACCCCGCAAGCGGCGTGCTGGCGACGATCGTCAGCGAGGATCCGATCTATGTGCTGTTTCCGGTGAGCGTGCGCGACCTCGAGATCATCCGCGAGGCGCGCCGCAAGGAGGGCGGCGGCATGGCCAAGATCGACATCCGAATCCGCCTCTCCGACGGCCGCGACTATCCGCACCCCGGCGTCTGGAACTTCACCGATCCCCAGGTCGACCAGCAGACCGACGCGCTCATCATGCGGGCCACCATTCCGAACCCCGACGGGCAACTGGTCGACGGCCAGTTCGTGACGGCCGTGATCCGCGAACGCCAGGAGGAGCAGCGCCTGGCGATTGCCCAGGCCGCCCTGCAGGTCGATCAGTCCGGCTACTACGTGCTGGTCGTCGACGCCCAGCACAGGGTCGAGCTGCGTCGCGTCCAGACGGGGCCCAACCTCGACACCGACGTCGTCATCACCTCGGGCCTGCGCGAGGGAGACAACGTGATCGTCGATGGCATCCAGAAGGTAAGGCCGGGACAGGTCGTGACGGAGACGCCCCTGGCGCCGGCGAAGAGCGGCTAGGGGCCGGCGATGATTTCCAGCATCTTCATCGACCGGCCCCGGTTTGCCTTCGTGATCTCGATCGTCATCACGCTGGCCGGCCTTCTCGCCATCTTTGCAATTCCCGTCGCGCAGTTTCCCGATATCGTGCCGCCGCAGGTTTCGCTCACCACCCTCTATCCCGGCGCCGACGCCGAGGTCGTGGAGACCACGGTCGCCCAGCCGATCGAGCAGCAGATCACCGGCGTCGACAATGCACTCTACTACCAGTCAGTGAGCGGCGCGGACGGCAGCTATTCGCTGAACGTCACCTTTGCCCTCGGCACCGATCCGGACATCAACACGGTGAACGTGCAGAACCGGGCCCAGCTCGCCACGCCGCTGCTGCCCCAGGAAGTCCAGCGCCAGGGCCTGACGATCCGCAAGAAGTCGGCAGCCCTTCTCCAGATCGTCACGCTCTACGCACCGCACGACAGCCACGACGCGCTGTTCCTGAACAACTACGCCACGATCAACGTCCTCGACGCGCTGTCGCGGGTTCGCGGCGTCGGCCAGGCGACCCTGTTCGGCGCGCTCGACTATTCGCTCCGGCTCTGGCTCGACCCCGACCGCCTCACCGCCTTCAGCCTCACGCCGTCGGACGTCGTCGCGGCGGTGCAGAACCAGAACGTCCAGGCGGCACTGGGGCGCATCGGCGCCTCGCCGCCGCCGAAGTCGCAGCAGTTCCAGCTCACCATCAAGACCCAGGGCCGGCTGACCCGGACCGACCAGTTCGAGAACATCATCGTACGGGCCAATCCGGACGGCTCGGTCGTGCGGGTGAAGGATATCGCCCGCGCCGACCTCGGCGCCAAGTCCGAAGAGCGCCACAGCCGCTTCAACGGCGCGCCGACCGCCGCAATCGGCATCTTCCAGGCGCCCGGCGCAAACGCCGTCGACGTCGCGCGCAATGTTCGCGAGGTGATGGACGGGTTGAAGAAGCACTTCCCCGAGGATGTCGCCTACAGCGTATTCTGGGATTCGACGGTCTTCGTGACCTCGACCGTCGAGGAGGTCGTGCGCACCCTGGTCATCGCCTTCGTCCTCGTGGCCATCGTCGTCTTCCTGTTCCTCGGCAAGCTGCGGACGACCCTGATCCCCCTGCTCGCGGTGCCGGTGTCGATCATCGGGACCTTCGCGGTCCTGCTGCTGATCGGCTATTCCGCCAATACGGTGTCGCTGCTGGCCCTCGTGCTTGCCATCGGCATCGTCGTGGACGACGCCATCGTGGTCATCGAGAACGTCGAGCGTGTGATCGAGGAAGAGCCCGAGTTGTCGATCCCGGCGGCGACCAAGAAGGCGATGTCGGAGATCACCGCGCCCATCATCGCCATCACGCTGGTGCTGCTGTCGGTGTTCGTGCCGGTGGCCTTCATCCCCGGCGTCAGCGGCCAGCTCTTCCGCCAGTTCGCCGTGGCGGTGTCGGCCGCCATGGTGATCTCGGCGATCAATGCGCTGACGCTCAGCCCGGCCTTGTGCGCGGTGCTGCTGAAGCGCGGCGGGGTCCGGCGCGGTCCGATGCACCGGGTCCTGGGCGTGATCGACTGGGTGCGCGACGGCTATGTCTCGATCGTGCGCCGCCTGGTGCGCTTTGCTGCCTTTGGCGTGATCGCCGTGGCCGTGGCCGCCGCCGCGTCGTTCGGCCTGCTGAGGATCACGCCTCAGGGCTTTCTGCCGGCCGAGGACCAAGGCGCGTTCTTCGCCGCCATGCGATTGCCCGAGGGCGCGTCGGTCAACCGGACCGAGGAACTGGTCGCCCAGGTCGAGAACATCATCCGGCCGGTGCCCGGCGTGCAGGGCGTGCTGTCGGTGGTCGGGCTCAACTTCATCGACTACGTGGCCTCGTCCAACAGCGCTTTCTTCGTCGTTCGCCTGAAGCCCTACGAAGAGCGCACCGCGCCGGCACAGAAGGTCGACGCGATCATCACCGCCCTGCGGCCGCAGCTCGCGGCCGTCCAGGGCGCCATCGTGTTCCCGTTCAACCTGCCGCCCATCCTCGGTCTCGGCAGCACCGGCGGTTTCCAGTACGTCCTCGAAGCGCTGCAAGGCCAGTCGCCGACCGACCTCGCGGCCGTCTCGCGGGCCATGCTGGTGGCGGCCAACCAGCAGCCCGAGCTCGCGGGCGTGTTCAGCACCTTCGCCGCCGATACGCCACAGGTCTATCTCGACATCGATCGCGACAAGGCACAGGTGCTCGGCGTGAAGGTGAGCGACATCTTCAATGCCCTCCAGTCGACGCTCGGCGGCTACTACGTCAACGACTTCAACCTGTTCGGCCGCACCTGGCAGGTCAACATCCAGTCGGAAGGGCGCTTCCGCGACGCCATCGAGGACATCTATCGCGTCTATGTCCGCAACAATGCCGGCGCCATGGTGCCGATCCGCTCGCTCGCCCAGGCGCGCCTCGTCCAGGGACCGCAGGCGGTGATCCGCTACAACGGTTTCCGCGGCGTCGTCATCAACGGCGCGCCCAAGCCCGGCTTCAGTTCCGGCCAGGCCCTGGCGGCGATGGAGCGGATCTCCGGCACGACGCTGCCGGCGGGCTACGGCTTCGAATGGACCGGCACCGCCTTGCAGGAAAAGGCGGCGAGCGGCCAGACCGGAATCGTGCTCGGGCTCGCGGTGCTGTTTGCCTACCTCTTCCTCGTGGCCCTCTACGAAAGCTGGAACATTCCCCTGCCGGTGCTGCTGTCGGTCAGCGTCGGCGTGCTGGGCGCAATCGCCTGCGTGGCCTTGCTGGGGTTGGCCTTCGACGTCTATGCCCAGATCGGGCTGGTGGTGCTGGTGGCCCTTGCGGCCAAAAACGGGATCCTGATCGTGGAGTTCGCCGTCGACCAGCGGCGGCAAGGCAAGACCATTGTCGATGCCGCCATCGAAGGCGCGCGATTGCGCTTCCGCCCGGTGATGATGACGAGCTTCGCCTTCATCCTCGGGCTCCTGCCCCTGGTCATCGCTGAGGGGGCAGGCGCGGTCAGCCGCCGCGCCGTCGGCACGCCGGTATTCGGCGGCATGATTGCCGCCTCGCTGTTCGGCATTTTCGTGATTCCGATGCTGTATGTAGTCTTTCAGTGGCTGCGCGAACGCACCGCTCGGCGTGCAGTTGCGTCGGAAGTCCAAGTCGACCGAGGTTAACGCCGATTAGCGCTTCGGTTTCCTAATCCGCAGGTTGGACGCCCAAGAATGCAGCGCACAGCAAGAGCGCGTTGGAGTTCTTTCGCTGGGCACTTGAGAACGGCCAGAAACTAGCGACCGATCTCGACTACGTTCCGCTCCCTCCCGGGTTGGTGGCGCAAATCGAGGCGTACTGGAAGTCGCAATACCCCAGTGTGAACTGAGGCAGTTCTGCGTGCCGCCCATTTACTAAGCAAAGTTAGATACCTGGAGCGGCTTCTTTGGTGCGGCCCCGAGAACGCGCCATTTGATCATCGCGACCTTCAAGACGTCGTTCAAAATCAGGCACGAGACCATGGCATAGACGAATATCGCGAAGGGCTGCCACCAAAGTAAGGGCGCGAGGCCGGGAAGGCCAACGAACGTCAGGATGGTGCCTGCGACAACATCCACAGCAATGGCTGCCATGAAGGTCTTGCTCGGCAAGGTCTTCCAGAACCAGCTGCGCTCTCGAACAGATACCACGGAGAAGGCAGCAAAATAGAGCAACAGGAGAAAGCTGAAGGTGTAGAGGGCGTTGTCGTTAGTGGCTAAACCGAACTTTGACCAGCCGATCCATAGTAGGAGGAGCGTTTCGGCGACCATCGTGACACCGAGCGCCACAGACACCGTAACGAAACCGCCGATATTCCATGTTTCCGGCTTCTGAGATGACCGAACGTTGTCGGTGGCAAGGGAGATCTTTGCGAAGTCGGTCATGAAGACCAGGAGCAGCATCGCAAAGGCCGAAACTACGAACTTGCCGGTCAACACGAAGGCGATGGCCACGAAGGCAGCCTTCAGGATTGTCCGGCTGACCTTGTTGATGATCCACGTCAGAATGCGCTGATAAATTGTCCGGCCCTGCTCGACCAACGCCACGATGTTCGTCAGTCCGGGCTCGGTCAAAACGACGCTCGCGGC
>PLYQ01000030.1 GCA_003153415.1 Rhodospirillales bacterium
CGCTCCGCTGCGGAGGCTGGGCCGATGGCTAAAGCAAAAGCTATCGCGCCTTAGGCGGCATCTTGTCGAATTTCGGCAGGGCTGGATCGACGTGGTCCCAGGCGTAACCGCGCAAGCCGTAAAACACGACTTGCAGCTTGTATCGGCTTGGATCGTCCAGGCTCGCGGCGTGCACGGTGAAAAGACGGGCATCGCCGCAAACGTCAGATAGACCGGCGATCCGCAGGTCGGGCAGAAGGCGCGCGTCTTCACATTGCCGCTATCGGCAACGATGTCCCAGTGCTTGGCTTCGCCCGTGAGTTTCACGCTCCTGCGCCCCGCGAAGGTCAGGTAGGACCCGTGCCCGGTGCCGCTCTTGCGCTGGCAGTCGCGACACTGGCAGTCGCTCTCCACCAACGGTTCGCCAGGAATTTCATAACGGATCGCGCCGCAGGCGCATCCACCAGTGTAGGTCTTGTCCATCGCGTCACTCCTTTCCGCCGGAAAGGGTGCCGATCTTCTGGACGACCTTCACCCATCCATCGCTCATGCCCTTGAACGCAACATCGTTCTTTGGCGAGACGAAGCCCGAATGAACCAGGCGAAGCCGGGTGCCGCCATCGACCTCGGTGAGCGTGAAGGTGACGACGGAGTCCAGGGGCGCGCCGTATTTGTCGTTTGCGTCATGGCCGCCCTTCCAGGTGTAGACCAGCCGCTTGTTCGGCGTGGCCTCCAGTACTTCGCAATGGATGACGCCGTCCCATGCGCCACCCGGTGTGGTCTGGTAGGTGAAGCGCTTGCCCTTCGTGGGCTCGAAGCCGGTCGGCACCATGAGCCAGCGACCCATCAGCTCGGACGCGGTCAGCGTCTTCCACACGACGTCGGACGCGTGGGGAAGCACCTCATCAACGACAATCTCGCGACTGTTGGCCAAGGTCGCGGCAGCGCTCATGGATCGATCTCCTTCAGGAGGGTTTTGAGGTTGGCGAAGCGCTCGCGCCAGAAGACGCCGTAGTGGCTCATCCAGTCGACGAGCGGGGCGAGCCCCTTCGGCTCGGCGCGATAGAAGACGTTGCGGCCCTCGGGACGCTCGGCGACCAGGCCGGCCTGCTTCAAGGACTTGAGGTGCTGCGAGATGGCGCCCTGCGTCACCCCACTCCCCCGCGTCAGCTCGACCACGGTAATCTCGTCGGACCTGACGACCCGCTCGAACACGGCGCGCCGAGTGGGGTCGGCCAGCGTTCGCATCACGGCGTCGACGGGGGTCATCTGAGGCATGCCCACTAATTAGCAATGGCTAATGCATTAGTCAAGGCTAATTAGTTGTGGTTGGCCGCAATTCGCGCCGAATCACCTGCCCGCCCCGCTACGATTGCCGGCGCATCACGCGTCAACGGCCTCGAGGAGCAACGCCATGATCATCGGCATACCGGTCTATGACGGTGTCGACCTGCTCGACATGTCGGGCCCCTTTGAGATGTTCCACTGGGCCGGTTTCGAGATCGACCTGCTGGCCGCCGAGCCCGGCCCCACGACCACCGGCAGTGGCCTGACGTTTTCGGTGCCGCGGGGGTTCGCCCAGGCGCGGGCCTATGACGCGATCTGGGTGCCGGGCGGCGAACCCGCGGCACTCGCCCGCCTCATCGGCGACCCGGCGCGGACCTATCTCGACTTCCTGGCGGCGCAGGCGGGCCGCGTGCCGATGATGTGCTCGGTGTGCGACGGCGCGATGCTGCTGGCCGCCGCCGGGCTGCTCGACGGCTATCGGGCGACGACCCACTGGGAGTTCCTGTCCTGCTTCCCCCAGCGCTTTCCCAAGGTGATCGCCGCACCAGGCCATCCCCGCTTCGTCCACGACCGCAATCGGCTGACCGCCGCCGGCGTCGCCGCGGGCCTGGACGCGGCGCTGAAGCTGATCGAGCTGCTGGGCGGCACCCCACTCGCCGAGAAGGTCCAGCAGGACGTCCAGTACTATCCCGACCCGCCGGTCAGCAGCACCCTTCCGCCGGCGCCGGCTGAGTGCCCGATTCAGTAGACGTCACACCGGCGCGGACGGAACAGGCGAAGATGCTGCGAGCGCCTTACTCCGGAGCGCGGTCGAGGATCGCTTGCAGCGTCTTCGCGCCGTGCGCGCCCGGCGGCGGCGCTTGGCCGGTCTCCGCGATCCGGCGGCGCTGGGCGTCCTCCCAGTGGCGGCCGTCGAAGAACCGCTTGGGCGTCAGGCTCGTCCCGTCGATGTCGTCCAGGCAGCGGGCATTGACGCTGATGCGGTGCGGCTGCGCGCGCGGGATGTAGAAGGCATGCATGCCGCAATGCGCGCAGAAAGTATGCTGCGCGACACCGGTCCCGAAGGTGTAGGCCTTGAGTACGTTCTTGCCACGCAGCAGCTGGAAGGTGGCGGGGTCGGTACCGAGGTGCAGGATGCCCTTCTTGGTGCAGATCGAGCAGCTGCAGGAGGACAAGAGGTCGAGATCGACCTCGGCGCGGAACCGTACTCGGCCGCAATGGCACCCGCCTTCCCTCGTTTCCAGCATGTCCGCCTCCCTACCTTCGTGGCACCCGTCTCAGGGCGTCGGAACACCGATGGATTTCAGCCGCGCATGGGCGCGACTGGCGCGCGCCTTCAGGCCATCTAGATAGGTGCTGACGTCGGTACCGGGCAGGTTCAGCACCTTGCACCCGAGCCGCCAGTACTCCTCGATCTGCGCCTCGGTTTCCGCAGACCCTCGGGCAAGTTTCCCGTGCGCCTTGCAGGCCTCCGCGATCCGACGCACGGCGGCCCGGAACGTCGGATGCTCGAGCTGGAGATGAACGCCCAGGCGCGCACTGAGGTCCGAGTGGCCGTAGGCGATCATGTCGATGCCCTCGACGGCCGCGATCGCCTCGACATTTTCCAGACCCTCGAGCGACTCGATCGACACGCAGACGATGATGTTGGCATTGGCCCAGGGCGCATACTCGGATGCGTGACGGGCGCCATAGCTCCTGTATCCGGTATGCATCCCCTGCCCCGAGATGCCGCGATTGCCGATCGGCGGATATTTTGCCTCTCGCACGATCGCGCGCGCCTCCTCGACGTTATCGACCTCCGAGACCTGGATGCCCATGATCCCCTGATCGAGGATCCCGGGGATCAGATGCGCGAAGGACTTGTGGATGCGCACGATCGCCGAGACGTCGGTGGCCTGGAACCACCCGGCGAGATCGGCGATCGTCTCGAGGTCGAAGGCGCCGTGTTCGTGGTCGATCATGCAGTAGTCGAAGCCGGAGGCCTCGATAATCCACGGGACCCCGCGTGACGCGAACTCCTTGAGTCCGGTCCCGAGCGCGGCCCGCCCCTCGCGCACCGCCCGCCGTATGCTGTTGTCTTTCATGGATCGTATGAGGCTCCCATCGCGAATCACGGAATCTCGACTTTGCCTTGTGACACCGTCTCACTCCCACTCGATCGTGCCAAGCGGCTTGCTGGTGTGGTGCATCTTAGCAGGCGTCCGCTGTTCCTCCACAGCGACGTACCCAGCCGGCCGCTACGGCCGCAGTTCCCCGCCATCGTGGTTAGGTTTAGCTTGGTCTACCGATGGCCGATGATTGGACCGACGAGCAGAATGACGCGATTGTCGCGGACTATTTTGCGATGCTTGCTATGGACGTTGCCGGCCTCCCGTACGTTAAGGCTGAGCACAACCGACGGCTACAGCGAACGATCGGCCGGCCCCGCGGTTCGACCGAATACAAACATCAGAACATTAGTGCCGTACTGAAGGGCCTCGGAGAAGATTGGATCCCCGGTTATAAGCCCGCCTTCAACTTTCAGGCATCGCTCGTCGATGCGGTGGTGCGTTGGCTTGATCGCCATCCGGACTGGCTTGCACCGGTTGCGCGCCTAGGCGTGAACCGAACGCCATCGGCGGTCAGCGAAGAGCCTACCCTTTGGATTGGCCCTCCGCCGACGCAGAGCAACACGCCGCCGCCCGACGAACTCGAGCAAATGACTGCGATCGCCAGGAAGTACGACATCGCTGCGCGTGATGCCCGAAATCGGGCGCTCGGCCGAGCTGGCGAGGAGCGCGTGCTGGCTCATGAGCACGCCAACCTGATTGCCGCCGGGCGGACCAACCTTGCCGCGCGCATCCGCTGGGTGTCGCATCTGGACGGCGACGGTGCAGGCTACGACATCCAGAGCTTTGATACCGACGGCAGCGACCGCTTAATTGAGGTGAAGACGACCAATGGTTGGGAGCGGACGCCGTTTCAGATCACTCGCAACGAACTCGCCGTCGCCGAGGCACGTCGTGAAGACTGGCGACTGGTGCGTTTGTGGAACTTTACCCGCAAACCGCGCGCGTTCGAACTGTGCCCGCCGCTGGAAGCGCATGTGGCGCTGATCGCGACCAGCTTTCAAGCAAGTTTCCCGTGAGGGGCCGCTTCTACCACTTCGCTACCGAATTATTTTTCACTAGTCAGGACTCGCAAGACTATCCCTAGTTCACCGCGAACGAGGCGAAGCACTTGTCGGACTGGAAGATGTAGGTCTCCACCCAGTCGTCGATCACGGGCTTGCGGTCGAGCTCGGCCATGGCGCCAGCCAGGACCATCCAGTTCAGCAGCTCATGGTGGCCAGCGCGCTCGATCTGCTCGAGGCTGCGGTTGCGCCAGGCGTCCCAGTCGGCCCGCCGGAGCGCCGCCAGCATCTCGCGGTCGGCCGCGTGATCGGGGATCACCCAGCCGCCGACCGGCGACAGGAAGCAGTGCGACCAGCTGGACGACGCGATCACCACGACGCGATAGGGGCTTGCCTTGATGACGCGGGCCAGTGCCGCGCCGACCGACATGCACAAGGCCGGGCTGGGCGCCGGCGGATCGGGCAGGCTGGGCTCGGGCTCGGTCGCGAACAAATGTGCGATGGCACCATGCGAGCGCATGACCATGCTGCCGTAGCAGTTCACGTGGAACGGTACGACGGGGTGCTTGAAGCCGCGGCGGTCGCGATCGAGGAACAGGAGCGTGTTAGTGAAGGCGTGGCCCAGCCCCTCCTGGTGCAGTGGCTTGTAGGCGTAGGGCATCGCAACGCCGGCCCGCAGCAGGCCCGTGGTGAGCTGCTTGGCGCCGTTGCGGTGGCCGTGGATGCGCATGGTCCAGTCGCCGGACTCGCCCCAACCATTGGCCCTCCCGTTGGTCCTCCCGTTGGCATTCGGCTCGCCGCCGTTCTTCCAGGGCCGCAGGTCGACGTCGTCGTCGAGCCCGAAGACGCAGAACGGCGGGATGATGTCCTCGCGGAAGTTCTCGTATTGGTCGTCGCCGATCAGCACGATGAAGTCCGGCGCGAAGTCGTCGATCATCTGCCGCTGTTTGCGGAAGTTCGCCCACATCCGCTCGCGGTAGCGCTCGATCGAGGCGCGACCCTCGTCGTTGCCGAGCTCGGCCAGCATCTCGCGCGGCCAGTTGGCGCGATCCTTGTATTTCGGATCGATGTTGGGCGCCGACAGGATGCGGTGGAAGAATCCCAGCATGCGCTCGGGCGGCGCGCAGAGCGACGGATAGTGCGTGGCACCCAGACCCAGAATCTCGCCCATGACCTCACCTCTCGGCTGTCGGCTTGCCGGCCCTATCCTATCAGTCCTCCGCGCGCAGGGCCGCTTCGATGCGCCGGATCAGCCGCTCCTTGTGGGCATGCATCGCCTCTCCGAAAAGGGCCCTGACAAAGGCAACGGGCAGGTAAGAGTCGATCGCCGACCTCAGCGCCGCGGGAGGTATGCCGGCCAGCCGCGCATACTCGGACTGCAGGGCGGCATTGACCGCGCGCGGCCGCTCTGGATCGTCGGCGGCTTGCGGAGCGATCTCGGCCAGGAGGAAGTGAGTGGACGCCAGGTCGAGAGCGGCCGGGGCGCGGATCATGGCCATCCAGTCGATCAGTCTCGGACCCTCAGCCGTCATGATCACGTTGCCGGGGTGAAGATCGCCATGGCACAGCCCGTCGGCCGGCTGCAGGCGCTCGATCAAGGCGAGGATGCCGGTGGCGATGTGCTTGGGAAGCCTGTCGCCGGAGTGCCGCAACCCGGCGTCCATCGAGTCGCGCAGGGAAAGCATGTCCGACGGAGGGACCGTCTTGTGAACGGCCCGGATGAGGGTCGCGAGGATCGCCCCCGCCTGCCCGTGCGTGAGGGCGCCGCTCCGCGAGAGCTGCAGCAGGGTCGGTCCGTCAAAGAGCTGCAGCACCATGGCGAAACGCCCCTCCAGGGTCATCACGCCGAACATTTCCGGCGCCGGAGCGCCGGCGGCGAAGGCGGCTTGGGTCATTCGCGCCTCATGCCAGCTGAGCAGCGGCGGAATGTTCGGTTTGAACAGCTTCACGACCTGCCCGGGCGCCCACGCGTGGACATCCGCGTAAGCGCCCTCACCGATCTTCTCCCCCAGGGATCCCCGCATCGCTCGCCCTCCGTCGCGGCGAGCAAACACCAGGCGGCGCGCAAAGCCAAACCCCTTGATTCCGTGCCGGCGCCTGTGCAGGTTCAAAAGGTGGCGGAGCTACTGGCGTGCGCTAGATCCGTCTCTCATTCCCACGCAATAGTGCCCGGCGGCTTGCTCGTGATGTCGTAGGTCACGCGGTCGATGCCGCGCACGTCGTTGATGACACGGCTGGCGACGCGACCGAGGAACGCGTGGTCGAACGGGTAGTAGTCGGCGGTCATGCCGTCGGTCGAGGTGACGGCACGAAGCGCACCGGCAGCAGCGCGGCGAAGGCCTGCCAGATCTCGTCGCAGAGGCCCGATTTGCGGATCTCGTCGAGATAGACCGCGTCGACCTCGCGCAGGAGATCGAGCTTCTCTTTCGTAATTTCGCCGGGGATGTGGATGGCTAGAGCCGATCCGTCCCCCATCTATGCAGGCTTTACTACTGGCTACCTTGCAGGCGAAACTCCTTCCAAGCACCACCATGAGCTGTGAAACGGGAAAGTGGCTGGGAAACCAAAACACGCGGTCATGTTGTCGAGTACCTATAAGGAACTCGCCGAACATCGACGGGCGATCGAGCAGGCAGTCCTAGGGCAAGAGCTATTTCCCGTGGCAATGGAAAACGATGCGGCTCTACCCGACCATGACCTAATCAGTGCTTCTCTCGCAAAAGTCGAAGAGGCAGACGCGTACGTCGGATTGATCTCCTATCGCTACGGGCAAGCACCAGAAGATGCAGACCGAAATCCGAGCAGATTGTCTTTGACGGAACTTGAGTTCCGGCGGGCGCTTGATCGCAAAATTCCGATTTGCATGTTCATCATGCACGATGAACACATGGTTCCGCGAAGTGCGGTAAACGCAGAAGGCGATGTGGAAAGGGCGAAGCTCAAAACCTTCGTTGATCTGGCGAAGAAGGATCGCATCTACGCTGAGTTCAAATCCGTCGACGACCTCAAGGCTAAGGCCGTCCAATCGCTGGTGAAGCTGCGCGAAGCCATTGAGAAGCGAGTGACACCTGTTACGCCGGCTGTCGACGAGGAGGAGGCGGAACCTAGACCGCCTAACGCTCCATCCGGATGGCAGATCGTCGACAGGGACTTGCTCGCGAGAACCCGTGCGAACCCACCTCCACTGAACTCCATGGTCCAGTTCTTCGATGGCATCCTGCCGACCTGGCGTCTAG
>PLYQ01000309.1 GCA_003153415.1 Rhodospirillales bacterium
CCCGCGGTGGCAACCCGCGTTCCCAGCAAGCGGGCATTGCGACCCGCGATCACGAGCGCCGACGCCTCGGCAATCGACGCGACACCTTTGGTTGCCAAAACCAGCTTGGACATTGTCAGCACCTGGCCGGCAACTCGATCGAGGTCGTCAAGCGTGCAGGCAGCCAGCGTCACGGACAGCCGGCGCGCTACCTCCGAAAAGGCCGGGTCGATCGCCTTCTCTGACTCGGTGGCGATGGCGTCGAGACGTTCCGGCGCCAGGTCGAACACGCCCAGCGCCATCCGCACGACGCGCTCGATCTCGTCGGCCGACGTGTCGCGCCGGAAACCCAGGCCCGCAACGATCATGGCTTCCTCACCCGCCACTGGATGATGGGCGCCGCCGGCCGCCAGACGAATACGCTTCCGGTTCCAGCCCTGCCCGCTTTGGCGACTTCGAGGCGCGTCAGTTCACCACCGTGGCGCTGGAAATACTCGATCAGACGCGCCTCCGATTGCAGCGACACGGCGTTGGCGACCAGTCGGCCGCCCAGTTTGAGGGCCGACCACGCCGCGTCGAACACGCCGGGATCGGAAAGGCCGCCGCCGATGAACACGGCATCGGGTGCCGGCAGTCCGGCGAAGGCGTCGGGCGCGCGGCCCCGGACGATCTGCAGATCGGGCGTGCCGAGCGCTGCTGCGTTGCGCGCCGCACGGGCGGCCCGTTCGGGTCGATCTTCAATGCCGATGGCTTTGAGGGAAGGATGGCGCAGCAGCCATTCTATCGCGACCGAGCCCGCGCCCAGGCCGACATCCCACAACAGCTCACCCTGGCGTGGCGCCAGCGCCGACAACGTCACAGCCCGGACCTCGCGCTTGGTGAGCTGTCCGTCGTTCTCGAACAGGTCGTCGTCGAGACCGGAGCTAAGTCCTAGAACCTTGGCCGTTGGCGAAACCACGACCTCGACCGCAATCGTGTTGAGCGACGCTGCGTCGGTCAGATCGAAGGCCGATGCCGACGTTGTGCGCACGCGCTCGCGCGAACCGCCCATGGCTTCGAGCACAGTCATGGGCGAAGCGCCCATGCCGCGCGCCTCGAGTAGCTTCGCAAGCTTGCCCGGGGTGTCGCCATCCCAGGAGAGCACCAGGATTCGCGCACCGGGCTGCAAATGGCGCACGATGCCCTCCAGGACGCGGCCGTGAAGGCTGACCAGAGACACGTCCTGCAACGACCAACCTATGCGCGCCGCGGCGAGGCTGAAAGCCGAAGGCTGCGGCAGGCAGAGCGTCTCTTCGACCGACAGCGAGCGCAACAGCAGGTCGCCGACGCCGTAGTGAAACGGATCGCCGCTCGCCAGCACGACGACCGGCCGGCCGCGATGCTTCTCGATTTCCGGCAGCGCGTCGCCGATCGGGCTCGGCCAGGCGAGCCGTCGGCCGCGGATCAGGGCGTCGGCCAGGCCAAGATGGCGTTTGCCGCCGACCACCAACTCGGCGTCGGCGACCAGGCGTTGCGCGACCGGCGACAGGCCAGCCACGCCATCCTCGCCGATCCCGACGATGGACAGCCAGCGCGTGCCCGTGCAGTTTGCACGTTCACCCGTCATGGCCATTCCCCTGCGCGTCCTTATCCTTGGCGGCACCACGGAAGCCTCGTCGCTGGCGCGGCTGCTCGCCGGTGACCCCCGCTTCGCGGCGACCTTGTCGCTCGCCGGCCGCACTCTTACGCCCATGCCACAGCCGATCGCCACGCGGATCGGCGGCTTCGGCGGTGCCGAGGGCCTCGCGCAATTCCTGCGCGCGCAGTCCGTCGCCGCCGTAGTCGATGCCACACATCCCTACGCCGATCAGATTTCGGCCAACGCAGTCGCCGCATGCGCCCGGACCGGTGTTCCGCTCGCCTCCATCGTGCGCGCCGCTTGGCACCCGCTGCCCGGCGATATCTGGCAGAACGTGCCGACCGCCGAGGCGGCGGCCATCGCCTTGGGGCAGTTGCCGCGCCGCGTGTTCCTCAGTCTCGGCCGTCTCGAGCTGCATGCCTTCGCGCCGGCGCCGCAGCATCACTACATCGCCCGCACCATCGACCCGCCGCAGCAGGTGACCTTGCCGCCCGATATTTTCTTCCTGCAGGCGCGCGGGCCGTTCGATCGCGCTGCCGAAGCGAAGCTTCTGCGTGACGAGAAAATCGACGTGGTCGTGTCCAAGAATTCCGGCGGCGGCGCCACCTATCCCAAGATCGAAGCGGCGCGCGAACTCGGCTTGCCGGTGGTCATGATCGCCCGGCCCGACAAGCCTGCCGGCCATATCCTGCGCTCCCCCGAGGAAGCCGTGGCGTGGTTCGGTCACGAACGCGCTCCTGGCTCGCTGCGCGGCGTGTAAACCCAGCGGCCGATCTGGCGCGTCGTGCTGGCGCCCACGATCACCAGGGTGCGCATGTCGGCGAGCGAGGCATCGACCATACCGAGGGTCGTCGTGACGACTTTTGCATCGGCTGTGCCGGCGGCGCGGACGAACAGTACCGGTGTGTCCAGCGCCTTGATCGTGCGCAGCAGATCGAAGGCCTGCGCGAGTTGATGCGGCCGCGCCTTGGACGCCGGATTGTAGAGCGCGATCACGAAATCGCCTTCGGCCGCCGCCTTCAGCCGGCGTTCGATGGTCGTCCAAGCCTTGAGATTGTCGGAGAGCGATATGGCGCAAAAATCGCCGCCCAGTGGTGCCCCGACTTCGGCTGCGGCGGCCAGCATGGCGGTAACGCCCGGCTCGACGCGGATGTCCAACGCGCGCCACGCCGCCTCGCCGGTCTCAACGGCTTCGAAGACGGCCGCCGCCATGGCGAACACGCCGGGATCGCCGCCCGAGACCACGACGACCTGCCGCCCGGACGCAGCGAGCGACAGCGCAAGGCGCGCGCGGTCCAACTCGACGCGATTGTCGGAGGCATGCCGGCATTGATCGGTGCGCGCCTGGGGAATGCGATCGAGATAGGGTCCGTAGCCGACGAGGTCCGTCGCCTGAGCGAGTGCCGCCAGGGTCGCGGGCGTCATCAGCTCGGGCCTGCCGGGACCGGTGCCGACCACGACCAGCGAGCCGCTCATAGCTGCCTGCCCTGGCCCGGGATCAGGACCATAGCGAAATAGGCGCCCCTCGGCTCGCGGCATTCGGCCAGCGGCACGATGCGCTCGTCCTGCATGGTGCCACGCTCGACATAGACGGCGCGCGACAGCAGGCCGGCGGCCTCGACGGCGCGGCGCACTTTGCTGAGGTTGCGGCCGACCTTCATGATCACGGCTGCATCGGTGTGGCGCAAACGGTCGACGAGTTGCTCCTCACCCAGCGTTCCCGGCAGCACGGCGAGCGTGTCGTTGCCCCAGGTCATCGGCATGTTGGCGCTGGTCCAGCAGCCCGACATGCCGGTCACGCCGGGAACGACCTCGACCGGGAAGTCGGGCGCCAGCCTGCGCCACATATGCATGAAGGAGCCGTAAAAGAACGGATCGCCTTCGGCCAGCAGGCCGACCGACTTGCCCTGCCGCAGCAGCGCCGCCAGCGCCTCGGCCGTGTGGCGATAGAACGCGCCCATCTGGCGCTGATAGTCGGGATGCTCGGCAGGAATTTCGTCGGTGACAGGATATTCCAGCCGCGTCTCGGCCTGACCTTCCGCCATCAGCGGCGCCACGATTCGCCGCGCATTGCCCTGATGCCCTTTCTTGGCAAAGTAGGCGACGACATCGACGGCGCGGACCAGGCCTGCGGCACGTAGGGTGAGATAGCGCACGTCGCCCGGCCCGACACCCACGCCGTAAAGCGTGCCGCCACGGGCAGTGCCGGCCAAGGTGTCGAGGCTCGTCATTCCACTTCACTGGCAAGCGCATTGACCGCAGCGACGGCCATGGCACTGCCGCCTCGGCGCCCACGCACGATCAGGAAGGAAACGCGCCCGTCGGCTGCCAGTGCTTCCTTCGATTCGGCTGCACCGACGAAGCCGACGGGCAGGCCGATGACCACGGCGGGCGGAGGTGCCGCACCATCCAGCAGCTCGAGCAGCCGGAACAAAGCGGTCGGGGCATTGCCGATAGCCACGACCGAACCGGCCAGGCGGTCGCGCCACAGGTCCAGTGCCGCGGCGCTGCGCGTATTGCCGATCAGGCGAGCAATCTCCGGCACGGACGGGTCGTCAAGAGTGCAGACGATTTCGTTGTTGGCGGGCAGCCGCGAGCGGGTGATGCCGTTGGCGACCATTTTGGAATCACAAAAGATCGGCTTGCCGGCCAGCAGCGCCTTGCGGCCGGCCTCCGCGAAAGCCTCCGACATAACTATGTCGCGCGCGATCTCTGGCATGCCGCAGGCATGGATGAGGCGCACGGCGACCCGCTCCTCCGCAGGGCTGAAACGCGCAAGATCGGCCTCGGCACGGATGATGGCGAACGACCGGCGGTAGATTTCCGCGCCGTCGCGAATATAGGAACGCTCAGACATCGATGAACTCGCTGGCGGCGACGGTCCGCTCCGGCGTATCGCGCGCGGTGCCGTTGCGGACCACACCGTAGCGCCCATTCGCGCCCACCAGCACGAAATCGGACGGCGCCGACCGCGCGCATCCCTTGGCGCAACCCGAAACGTGAAGACTACCCGTGAAGCCGCACGATGCAATCCGGCGTGCATCGCGGCGGGTGTCGACAGTGCTCGAGGCACAGGCCGGCGCGCCAGGGCACGCCTCGACCCGCAGCAAGGGATCGTCCGGATCGACGATGAAGCCCAGCCGGCGTGCACCGTCGAGAAACGCGCGTCCGGCCGGAGCATCGATATAAAGAACGCGCCACGGCGACAGCCGGATATCGTTTGCCCCTACTTCCTGAGCCAAGGCCACGAACGCAAGCAATTGATCGGCTTCGACCCGGCCGAAAGGCGCTGCGACGCCGGGCGGGAGTGCGTGCCGACTTGTCGGCGGCGGAAATGTCGCCGGCTGCAGCATGTGCATCACGGGCTCGCGGCGACCCGCCGCCAGCGCCACGTTCACCGCAGCATCGGCAGAGGCGATCCCCAGCCATTGCCCATCGAGTCGCAGCGCCATTCCGCCAGGGACCGCGCACAGCGCGATGTCAGCGCGCTCACCGGCGATGGAAACTGAGCCGCCCCCATCGACCAACCAGCCAAACTTCGCCGGCAACGCGCCAAACCGTCGATCTGCCGCCAGGGCGCGCGCCAGCTCCCGCGCCATCGGCCGGACATCGAGAAGCTCCGACGGATCGAGGCCGGCAAGCGGGCTCATCATGATATTGCGCGCGGCTTCGGTCTCGGGATCGGGATCGAGCAGATCGAGCTTATCGAGTGCCGCATGCAGCTCGGGTAGTCGGTCTTCGGAAAGGCCGCGGATCTGCAGGTTGGCGCGGCGTGTGAGATCGATATGGCCGTTGCCGAGCCTACCCGCGATTTCGGCCAGCCCACTCGTCTGCTCGAGACTGAAGGCACCGCACCACGGCTTGATGCGTGCGATCAGGCCGTCGCCGCTCAGCATCGGCCGCAGCGCACCCGGGCACCAGCCCTTCACATCGATGGTAGCGGCCAGGCTCATGGCCTTCTCTCCATCGCCCGCAGGAGTTCCTCTTCGACGGAATTCCGTCTTGTCATCCAGAGCCCGCGCGCCAATGCATCCTTGAGGCGCGCGGCGATAGCGGCAGCGGCGGCCGGGTTCTTTTTCAGCATGGCCGTCAAGACGGCATCGTCGGCAATGAGCGCGGCGTGCGTGGCATCGAACAGGTGGTTGGGCACGTTTCGGGCGGTGGCGGCAAAGGCATAGAGGGCATCGACGCCCTGGGCGATTTCGGCAACGCCGCGCTGCCCGTGGCCGAGCATGCCCGCCAGCCAGCGTGGATTGGTCAGCCGTCCGCGCACCACGCGGGCAATTTCCTCCGCCAGCCGGCGCGCCTTCGGGGCCGACGGCTGACTGGTGTCGAGGTGATAGAGCTCCGGTTCGTTGCCGAGCAGGGCCGCTGCGGCGGCGAATCCGCCGGCGAAATCGGCAACGCCGTCGCCATCGAGCAAATCGCGTTCGCGATCGTCCTGGGGATGGACCAGGATTTCCGCCGCCGATACACGGCTGCGGAAGTCGTCACCCGCCGCGCGGGCCGATTCGACACCGCCATAGGCGTGCGTGACGGCGGAAAGATAGGCCTCGCCCAATTCATCGCGCGTCTGCCACGCACCGTCGAGCGCGAGATCGCCGGCCCGCGCGCCGTAGCTTCCCGGGGCAGAGCCGAAGACGCGCGCCAGATCGGCGCCATAGCGCCCCGCCTCAGCCAGGGGATTATCGGCGGCTTCCTCGTCGAGAGCGGCGACCTTGCGCACTGCCATGTCGAACAGCGCGATCTGGGTCTCGAAGATGTCGCGGAACAGCCCGGAGATCCGGAGCGTCACGTCGATGCGCGGCCGGTCGAGGGCGGCGAGCGGCAGGATCTCGATGCCGGTGACGCGACTGGAGGCTTTGTCCCAGGTCGGACGCACCCCGAGATAGCACAGTGCCTGGGCAAGATCGTCACCACCGGTGCGCAGCGAGGCCGAGGCCCACAGGTCGATCACCAGGGCGCGTGGATGCTCGCCGTGATCCTGGAGATAACGACGCACGACTTCGTCGGCTGCGCGCAAGCCGATCGTGGCGGCGGTGCGGGTCGGAATGGCGCGCGGATCGATCGAGGTGAGGTTGCGCCCGGTCGGCAGGACATCGGCCCGGCCGCGCGTCGGCGCGCCGGCGGGTCCCGGCGCCACGTGCCTGCCGTCGAGAGCGGCGAGGAGCGAAAGGCGTTCCTGTTCGGCGCAAGCACGAACCGCCGCCTCGGCTCCCGTCGCCGCGATCAGCGCGTGCAACGCCGCTTCATCCGGCGTCTGGCCAAAGACATGCAGGCCGTCACGGATGCTGAGCTCCTTGATGTCGCAGAGCTGCGCGTCGAGCTTGGCGATCGCGGCACGGTTCGGTTCGCCCTTGGCGAGGCCGCACTCCTCCGCTAGGCCGTTGCTCCAGGCCCGCTCGACGATCGCGTCCTCCAGCAGCCGCCCGCGCCGGCGGTCGAGGCCGTCGGTGGCGGCGTATTCCTCGATGATGCTTTCCATCTCGGCCATGGCGCCGTGCAGGCCAGCCGCGCTCAAGGGCGGCGTGAGATGGCCGATGGTGACAGCGGCCAGTCGGCGCTTGGCCTGCACGGCTTCGCCCGGATTGTTGACGATGAAGGGATAGACCACCGGCAGCGCGCCCAGAACCGCCTCGGGCCAGCACTCCGACGAAAGCGCCAGCGCCTTGCCGGGCAGCCATTCGAGTGTGCCGTGCGTGCCGAGATGGATCAGCGCATCGATCTTCTGGCTTTCGCGCAGCCAGGCATAGAGCGCCACATAGGCATGACACGGCGGGCAGGATGTGTCGTGATAGCCCGACTTTCGATCCGCCGCCGAGCCGCGATCGGGCTGGAGCAATACAAGAATGTTGCCGCAACGGAGCACGGGCAGGCGGAAGTCTTTTTCCGGTTTGCCCCAGGTCTCGTCGAGGGTGCGCTGCAGGCTTGGCGGCAGCGCCTTCAACCAGGCGCGGTACGCCGCGAGCGGAACGTCGACGTGCTCGGTGGGCGCTATGAGGAACTTTTCGATATCGGCAGCGGACCAGACGCGCGCGCCAACGTCGTAACCTTCGGCTTGCAGCAATCGCAGGATTTCGCGCGTGCTGGCCGCCGTATCAAGGCCCACGGCATAGCCCGTACGGCCGCCGCGCGCGGGATAGTCCGAGAGAACCAGCGCCACGCGCCGTTCGCTGCGGGACTTCCGCGCCAGTTTCACCCAGGACGCCGCCAACCGCGCGACATAGTCGACGCGATCGGGATCCGGCTCATGCCGGACGCTGGCGAATTCGAGCCGCGGGTCGGTCGGCGTTTCGGCCTTGAAGGAAATGGCGCGCGTCAGCAGCCGGCCGTCCAGCTCCGGCAAGACGACGTTCATCGCGAGGTCGGATGGCGACAGGCCGCGGCCCGACGATGCCCAGGCCTCGCGCGCACTGCCCGACAACACGACCTGCAGGACCGGCACATCGGCGCCATCAAGCACCGTGGTATCGTCGGCGCGCATCGCGGAGAAGGCCGTGGTGTTGAGCACGATCGCGGGCTTGCGGTCGCGCATCAGTTGCTCCAGTTCGGACTGGACGGCCGGATCCTTCAGGCTGCTCACCGCCACGCCAAGCGGCGCCAGTCCCTCGCGATCCAGGACGTCCATCAGGGCGGTGACCGGCGCGATGTCGGCCGCCATCAGGTTCGCCCGATAGAAGACGACCAGCGCGGTCGGGCGGTCATCCTCAGCCGCGCCCAGGACAGTCATTGGTCCGACCGGGACGGGCGGCGTCCAAGACAGGTCATGTCCCAGCAGCGCGCCGAGATAGCGCAGCGCCTGACGAAGATTTTCGGTGCCGCCCTCGCGGAAGAACCGGTCGAGCCGCACCAGCGACTTGGCATCCAGCGTCGAGGCGGCGGCCAGCCGCGGGTCGGCACGGTCATCGCCAGGCAGCGCGGCGAACAGCACGCCGTTGTCGCGCGCCACGTCGGCGATCCGCTCGATGCCGTAGCGCCAGTAGTCGAGTCCGCCCAGGCAGCGCACCACGACGATGCGCGCCTGCGCCACGACCCGGTCGACATAAAGATCGACCGACATCGGGTGCCGCAGCCTCTTCAGGCTGGCCAGTCGCAGGCTGGGCAGCGCGTCGGCTTCCTGCTGCCACGCCGCGGCCAGGGCGGAGAGATCGCTGTCGGTGAAGGAAAGCACGACGACGTCAGCCGGCGACTGTCCAAGGTCGATGGCAACATCGGCCTCGTCCAGACTCGCAA
>PLYQ01000043.1 GCA_003153415.1 Rhodospirillales bacterium
GCGTCAAGACGATTGCGGAACTCCGGCGCGAACAGGCGGTTGATCGCCTCCTGGTCGTTGGTGTCGCGCACCGACTTGCCGAAGCCAATGGTCGGCTTGGCGAGATCGGCGGCGCCGGCGTTGGTCGTCATGATCAGGATGACGTTGCGGAAATCGACCGACTTGCCGTTGTGGTCGGTCAGCTTGCCGTGGTCCATCACCTGCAGAAGGATGTTGAACAGGTCCGGGTGCGCCTTCTCGATCTCGTCGAGCAGGAGGACGCAGTGCGGATGCTGGTCGACGCCATCGGTCAAGAGACCGCCCTGGTCGAAGCCGACGTAGCCGGGAGGCGCGCCGATCAGCCGCGAAACGGTGTGCCGTTCCATGTACTCCGACATGTCGAAGCGGATGAGCTCGACACCCATGGCGCTGGCCAGCGCCCGCGCCACCTCGGTCTTGCCGACGCCGGTCGGACCCGCGAACAAGTAGGAGCCAATCGGCTTCTCCGGTTCGCGGAGGCCCGCACGGGCCAGCTTGATCGCCGAGGCGACCTTCTCGATGGCCTTGTCCTGCCCGTAAACGACGCGCTTCAGGCTTTCGTCGAGATGACGCAACACCTCGGCGTCGTCTTTCGATACCGACTTCGGTGGGATGCGCGCCATCGTCGCGATGGTCTCTTCGATCTCCTTGACGCCGATGGTCTTCCGCCGCCGGTGTTCGGGCAGCAGCATCTGCGAGGCGCCGGTCTCATCGATCACGTCGATCGCCTTGTCGGGCAGCTTGCGGTCGTGGATATAGCGCGACGACAGCTCGACCGATGCCTTGATGGCGTCATCGGAGTAGCTTACGTGGTGGTGCTTCTCGTAGACCGGCTTGAGGCCCTTCATGATCTCGATGGCATCGCTCATCGACGGTTCCGGCACGTCGATCTTCTGGAAACGGCGGACCAGGGCGCGGTCCTTCTCGAAGTAGTTGCGGTATTCCTTGTAGGTGGTCGAGCCGATGCAGCGCAGATCGCCCGACTGCAGCGAGGGCTTGAGCAGGTTCGAAGCGTCCATCGAGCCGCCCGAGGTAGCACCGGCGCCGATGATGGTGTGGATCTCGTCGANNCGCCGCGGTAGCGGGTGCCGGCCAGCAGCGCGCCCATGTCGAGCGCGTAGATCACCGACTCCTTCAGCACGTCCGGCACATCACCCTCGACGATCTTGCGCGCCAGGCCCTCGGCGATCGCCGTCTTGCCGACGCCCGGCTCGCCGACATAGAGCGGATTGTTCTTGGTGCGCCGGCACAGCACCTGGATGGTGCGCTCGACCTCGTACTCGCGCCCGATCAGGGGATCGACTCGACCGTCACGGGCCTTCTGGTTGAGATCGACGCAATAGGCAGCCAGCGCCTCGTTGCCCTGCTTGGCCGCCGGCTCGCCACCATTCTCCTCTTCGGAGCCGGAGACCCGGCGAGCCCGCGCGCGGCCCGGCACCTTGGCCTTGCCGTGGCTGATGTAGTCGACCGCGTCGAGGCGGGACATGCCCTGGTTCTCGAGGAACGACACGGCATGGCTGTCGCGTTCGGAGAACAGTGCCACCAGCACATTGGCGCCGGTCACTTCCTTGCGGCCCGATGACTGGACATGCACGGCGGCGCGCTGGACGACGCGCTGGAAGCCGGCTGTCGGCAACGGCTCGCTCGGCGTCTGGGTGACAATGCCCTTCAGCCGGTTGTCGACGAAGGTTTCGAGATCGTGCCGCAGGCGGTCGATGTCGACGCCGCACGCCTTGAGAACCGGCGTCGCATCCTCGTCCTCGGTCATCGCGAGCAGCAAGTGCTCCAGCGTGGCGTATTCGTGCCTCCGTTCACCGGCCAGCGCGAAAGCGCGATGCAGGGATTTTTCGAGGTTCTTGGACAACATGGACATCGAACCACCTCGACTGAAAAACGAACTATTCTTTCTCCAACGTGCACTGCAGCGGATGCTGGTTCTTGCGCGCGTAATCGACAGTCTGCGTCACCTTGGTCTCGGCGACCTCGTAAGTATAGACGCCGCATATGCCCACGCCCTTCTGATGGACATGGAGCATGATCTCGGTCGCCTCTTCGCGAGTCTTCTGGAAAATATGCTGCAGGACGTCGACCACGAACTCCATCGGCGTGTAGTCGTCGTTCAGCATCAGAACCTTGTACATCGAGGGCTTCTTGGTCCGCGTCCGCGTCAGCGTCAGCGCCCCGGTCCGGCCCTCGTCGTTGCCATCGCCGTCGTCGCGACGCGCCGGCGGCTGCGGCGGCCCACCCGGCGGCTCCTTGGGGCCACCCAGCCGGCTACCGTCCTGGCGCCAATCGTTTGCGGTACGCAGAGACCCTATCACCTCGATCAAACCCTCTCTCGCAGCCACGCCTGAATTATATAGGTAGCGCAAGCGATTCCGCTACCTCGGCCGCAGCCCATCCTTGCCCACAACCAGCATCCAGCGGGGCCCCTGCTCAAGATGGCCGCGCGGCGCCAGCGGATCGCGCCGCAATTCCGCGGGCACGAGCTTGCGCGGCCGATTAATCGATACCTTCACAGAATCCCAGCTCCAAAGCTTCTCCGCGAACTTCACATTTGCGAAACCATCCGTCGGGTAGTGGTAGGCCTGAAAGCCCCAAACGCCGTTGCGGCAGGACGCGACCGTCCACCAGAAATCGTTTTCGGGCAGCTTCATGCCATCGAGCGGAGGGCCAAATGCGGCGCTTGCTTCGAGCAACCCTATCAATTCACGGGTCTCGGCCTTGTCCAGGAGACGCTCGCCCTTCTTCATGCGCCACGGGCCTGTGATGTCGCTGGGCGAACTCAGCAACAGTTGAGCGACGTCACCCTGGTCGGCCAAAACGCCGACGTTCAAGCCGGCCGTTCCGTCCGGCTGAAGAAAGACCTCGTAGGTGCGAACCTGCGTGTCCCAAAGGCCGTTGTAGATCAAGCGGATCCGATTGCGGCCGCCTGGCGCACAAGCGGCGCGGATGTCGTCGCCGCCGACGAAGCCGAACCAGTTCATACTGCGTATGACCGGCTGCTCGACAGCGCGGTCCGGTCGCTGCGCCGACGCCGTCGAGGCGGCGGTGAGGCTAAGACCGATTGCCGCGGCTACTATCATTCTCATTGGTACTCTCCCAGGTTCGATGCAGTTTCCGAACCAACTGGGGCAGTAGCGCGGCGGACAGAAGTTGCATACCCCCATAAACTTTAGTATTGTTTTAGGAACTGCCTTTAACCTATTGGTGGGGCATAATAATACAGCTTTGAGAGTATTGGCGTTTTTGAGATGACCCTCCCCCTCAAGCGCTGTGCGGCGAACCTCTCCTGGTTTGCCGTCTGCATCCTTGTTGCCGCGATCTACGTGCCCGTCACTGCCGATGCGCAAAGTACGGCGACCAAGATGCGTGCCGCGCCGCCGGCGAAAGTGCGCACGCCTGCCATGGCCGCGCTTCGCGCACCCTCGCCCTGGACGCCCAACCCTGGCGTCAATTCCAAGGATTCATACCTGATCGTCGACGCCATGAGCGGCCGCGAACTGGCCTCCGACCGGCCCGACGAGCTGCGCCATCCCGCATCGCTGACCAAGCTGATGACGCTCTACCTCACCTTTTCGGCGCTCGATTCCGGCCGGCTGTCGCTGGGCGACGGGCTGACGGTATCGGCCAATGCGCTGAATGCCCAGCCGACCAAGATGGGCGTGACGCCGGCCAGCGGCGTCACCGTGCGCGACGCCGTCATGGGACTCGTCACGCGCTCGGCCAACGACGCCGCCATCGTGCTCGGCGAGGCGCTGGGTGGCGACGAAGAAGGCTTCGCCCAGCAGATGACGCAGAAGGCACGCCAGCTCGGCATGAGCTCGACGGTATTCCGCAACGCTTCGGGCCTGCCCAACCGCGAGCAGGTCACGACGGCGCGCGATATGGCGAAACTCGCCCAGGCGCTGTTGCGGGATTTTCCGCACTACTATCCGGTGTTTTCCGTCCAGAGCTACTTCTACCGCGGTCGCCTGCTCGAGAACCATAACCGCATGCTGGCGAGCTACGCCGGCGCCGACGGTCTGAAGACCGGCTACACCGCGGCGTCGGGCTTCAACCTCGTGATGTCGGCAATCCGCGGCAATTATCGCCTGATCGGCGTCGTGATGGGCGGCGACAGCGCCTTCCAGCGTGACCGGCTGATGGCCGACTTAATGGACCGCGGCTTCTTCACCGCGCAGTCGATGTTGCTGTCGGCCTGGATGCCGCCACGCCGACCGCCGTCGGCGCGCTACGCTGCCGCCAATTTCGCCACTGGTACATCCATTGCCGATTCACCCGGGGTCAACCAGGTCGCCCGAGCCGAGCCGGCCGCCGGTCCCGCGACGCCGCCGCCCGCGGCCGTGCCGTTCCGTGCCGCCGCGACCGCTCCTGCCCCAGCACCTCCAGTCGACTCCGGTGCACCGGCAGTCGGAAGCTGGGTCATCCAGATCGGCTCGTTCGGCGATTCGCGGGCGGCCCAAGCCGCCCTGGAGCGTGCCTCGTCGGCCCTGCCAGATACCATCCGTTCGCACGGCGCCGTCACCGTCGACGAAGTGCAGATGGCGCAGAAGACTTTCCATCGCGCGCGGGTGACCAATCTTTCGCAAGATGAGGCAGTCGACGCCTGCAAGCGCCTGGAGCAGCGCAAGATCTACTGCGCGGCCCTTCAGGTCACTGCCTGGAATACCCCCGGCGCCCGTTAAGCGCTCGCACCAGCCGGCGGACAAAAGGTCGCTTATCTTGACGCTGCCAAAGCGCCAGGCTCCACGGTCGGTCGGTCGGCTTCAGTTTACTGACCAGAGGTTCGAACACCGAGACAGTGCTCAGCGTGCCGGCCACTTTCACCTTGAGCGACACGATCCGGTAGCCCGGTCCCTCATAGGCAGCCAGCCGCGCCACGTCGCCCGTGCTGAGACCGCAGATGATCGCGCCAGAAACTTCGCCCCGCGGATCCGGCACCGAGATCGGATAGCTGCCGCCCTGCACGCGCCAACGCGAATGACCCGGCAGGGTCGCTGGAACGAATGCCCGCGGCGGCAGGCGCCGGCCCAAGACCAGGGCCGCGACGTCACGATCGAGCAGCGTGCCATAGAAGAAGAACCGCATCAGTGGCCCGCCGAGGCCTCGTCGGGCAGGCTGACACCGCTCGCCGCCAGTGCTGCTTTCAGGTCGCCCTTCAGACGCTCGAGGCCTGCTTCATTGGCGCTCTCGCAGCGCGCCACGAGCACCGCCTGGGTGTTTGAGGCGCGCAGCAGCCACCAGCCGTCGGGCGTGCTCACGCGCACGCCGTCGATATCGATCAGCTTGGCGCCGGCCTTCTTGAGCCGCGCCTTCACCTCCTCGACGACCTTGAACTTGCGATCCTCAGGGCAATCGAAGCGCAGCTCGGGCGTGTTGACGAGCTGGGGCAGCTTATCGCGCATCTGGGCCAGACTCTCCCGGGAGTTGGCCACGATGTTCATCAGCCGCAGGCCGCAATAAAGCGCGTCGTCGAAACCGTAGAAGGTGTCGGCGAAGAAGATGTGTCCGCTCATTTCGCCGGCGAGCGGCGCCTTGAGCTCGGCCATCTTGGCCTTGATCAGCGAATGGCCGGTCTTCCACATCAGCGGGGTGCCACCGGCACGCAGGATCTCGTCGAACAGTGCCTGGCTCGCCTTGACGTCGGCGATGATGGTGGCGCCCGGCCGGTCCTTCAGCACGTCGCGCGACCACAGGATCAGGAGCTGGTCGCCCCACAGGATTCGGCCCTTGCCGTCGATCGCGCCGATGCGATCGCCATCGCCGTCGAAGGCGATTCCGAGATCGCAGCCGCGCCGCTTCACCTCGGCCATGAGCTGCTCGAGGTTCTTCGGCACCGTCGGGTCGGGATGGTGCGACGGGAACGTGCCGTCGACTTTCTCATTCAATACGAAGTGCTCGCCCGGTAGCTTGTCGACCACGGCGCGGATCGACACGCCGACCGCGCCATTGCCAGTGTCCCAGGCGACCTTCAGTTTCTTGCCCGGCTTCACGTCCTTCAGCAGGCGCGCGGCGTACTCGGCCAGAATGTCCTTCTTCTCGGTCTTGCCCTTGCCGCTGTCGACATCGCCCTTCGCCGCCATCGCTCCGAGCTTCTGGATGTCGGCGCCGAAGAATGACTTCTTGCCCATCATCATCTTGAAGCCGTTGAAGTCCGGCGGATTGTGAGATCCCGTGATCTGGATGCCGCCGTCCAATTCGAGATGCCAGACCGCGAAATAAAGCATCGGCGTGGCGGCAACGCCGATATTGACGACATCGACGCCTGCCGCCGTCAGGCCATCGATGCAGGCGGCGGCCAGCTCCGGCGAGCTCAGCCGGCCGTCGTAGCCAAGCGCCACCCGCTTGCCGCCATTGCGCCGTACCATTGTGCCGAACGTGCGGCCGATGGCGCGCGCATCGGCTGCGTGCAGCGTGCCGCCGACGATGCCGCGGATGTCGTATTCGCGCAGGATCGTTGAATCGAACTTATGGGCCGTTTGGCTCATGAAACGCTCCGCAAAGAACAAAGATGTCAGGTACGCGGCCGAGGGCGGCCGATCCCCTCATAAGTGAATCCCAGGCCGCGCATTTCCTCGGGATCGAAGATGTTGCGCAGATCGACGATGCGGGGTTGCCGCATCGCCTCCTTGATACGCCGTGGGTCGAGCCCGCGGAACTCGTGCCACTCCGTGATCACAACCAGCACGTCGGCGCCGGTGGCTGCCTCGTAGGCGGTCTTGGTGAAGGCAACGCCCGGCAGGAGCTTGCCCGCTTCGGCCATACCCTCCGGGTCGAAGGCAACGATCTTCGCGCCGGCGGCCTGCAGGGCGGGCACGATGTCGAGCGACGGCGCGTCGCGCATGTCGTCGGTGTTGGGTTTGAAGGTGAGGCCAAGCACGCCGATCGTGAGACCCGTCACCGAGCCGCCGCAGAAATCGATGACCTTCTGCGCCATCTTCTTCTTGCGGGCGGTGTTTACGTCGATCACCTGCTCGACGATGGTTTGCGGCGCGTTGACCTCGCGGGCCGTGTAGGCAAGCGCCAGGGTATCCTTGGGAAAACACGAGCCGCCGAAGCCCGGGCCGGGATGGAGGAACTTGCGGCCGATGCGGCCGTCCAGCCCGATGCCGCGCGCCACGTCGTGCACGTCGGCGCCGACCTTCTCGCAGAGGTCGGCAATCTCGTTGATGAAGGTGATCTTGATGGCGAGAAAGGCGTTGCCGGCGTATTTTGTGACTTCGGCGGTCTCGATGTTGGTGAACACCATCGGTGTCTGGATGAGGTTGAGCGGTCGGTAAACACCCGACATGACGTCGCGCGCCCGCTGGCTCTCGACGCCAATAACCACCCGGTCGGGCTTCATGAAATCCTCGATCGCCGCGCCCTCGCGCAGAAACTCGGGATTCGAGGCGACGTCGAATTCGGCGGACGGACGCGCCTCGCGGATGATGCGCGCCACCTCGCGACCGGTGCCGACCGGCACGGTCGACTTGGTGACGACCACGGTGTAGCCGCGGATCGCCTCGGCGATTTCGGCGGCGGCGGCATAGACGTAGCTGAGGTCGGCGTGTCCGTCGCCGCGTCGGGTCGGCGTGCCGACGGCGATAAACACCGCGTCGGCAGTCGCCACAGCGTCGCCGAGGCTGGTGTCGAAAGCGAGGCGACCGGCGCGCGCATTGTCGGCGACCATGCGATCGAGCCCGGGCTCATAGATCGGAATTTCACCGCGGCGCAGACGCTCGATCTTGGCGGCGTCCTTGTCGACGCACACGACATCGTGGCCGAACTGCGCGAAGCAGGCCCCGGACACCAGCCCGACATAACCCGAGCCGACCATGGCGATACGCATGCGATCAGTCTTTCAACAGGCGGCCCAGCAGCGCCCGCGTTTCCGCAGCAGTGTCAGCCCGATGCAGCGCTACGGCAACATTGGCCTCGAGGAAGCCAATGCGGCTGCCGCAATCGTAGCGCTGGCCACTGTAGCGCAGCGCATGGAACGGTTGACCGCCGATCATCTTGGCGAGCGCGTCGGTGAGCTGGATTTCGCCGCCCGCGCCCGTCTCGTGCTTGTCGAGATGGTCGAATACTTCGGGCAGGAGCACATAGCGACCGATCAAGGCGAGCGTCGAGGGCGCCTCTTCCGGCTTGGGCTTCTCGACGAGGCCGGTGATCTCGGCAAGCCCGTCCTTCACCATCTTGACGGCGGCAATGCCGTAGCTCTTGGTCTGCTCGCGCGGCACGTCCATCACGGCAATGACGCTGCCGCCGGTCTTGTCATGGGCGGCGATGAGCTGAGCGGTGCAGGTCGGCGAGCTAATCGTCAGTTCGTCAGGCAGCAATACGGCGAAGGGCTCACGGCCAATCCAATGCCGTGCGCACCACACAGCATGGCCGAGGCCGAGCGGCTCCTGCTGGCGCGTGAAGACGGCATTGCCCGGCTTGATGCCAGCATCCCTGGTCTGCTTCAACTCCGAATGCTTTTTTCGACTCTCGAGCATCGCCTCGAGTTCGTATGCGATGTCGAAATGATCCTCGAGCGCATGCTTATTGCGGCCGGTGACGAAGACGAATTCATCGATCCCGGCGGCTAGGCATTCCTCGACGGCATATTGAATCAGCGGCCGGTCGACGACCGTCAGCATCTCCTTAGGCATTGCCTTGGTAGCAGGCAGAAATCGAGTGCCCAACCCGGCAACCGGCAGAACGGCTTTACGGACACGCTGTCCCATACTCGTCGACCTCATTCAGCAGGTGGATATTCTATCGCTGAATCAATGATTTGACAGAAATCGTCCGGCCCGTATGCGCGGGTTGGCGTAGATGCCACGGCAGCGCCGGCCCTGGCAAGGTTATACCCCCAACAGCACGTCCTTGGCCCGATTGATCCGGGCCGCCAGATCGGCACTGCCACCGACGTCGGGGTGCATGCGCTGGATCAGCCGGCGGTGCGCGGCGCGGATTTCTTCATCGCTGGCCCCTTCGGCGAGACCCAGAACGGCCAGAGCCTCATCGCGGGTCATGTCGGTGCGCGGTCCCGGCGGCGAACGGCGCGCGCCGCGCCAGTCGGCGCCCAGGCGGCGATCGAGGTAGGACTCCAGAACCTTGAGCGAGTTCGGGTCGCCCGCGCACTCGACATGCAGATCGGGCAGTTCGCCATCCGACAGTCCATCGAGCGTGCGGCCGACGAAGCGGCCGCTCAGCACCGTGCCGCCGACATCGCCCGTGGCATGATCGATCCAGGCCTCGAGGAATGCGGTCCGTACTTCAGTGCGCTGACTGGCGCCCGGCGACGTAAAGCCGCCCGACGGCCGATGACGCACCGCACGGGCGATCAGTGCCGCCGCGACGACGCCTGCCAGTCCGAACAGCTCGGGCAACAGGCCAGGCAGGAAGCGCACCGCGAAGATCAACAGACCACCGACGCCGATGCCGCCCAGCACGACCAGGATGGGACGGAACACACGGGCAAGCGTGGACGGATTGGCGCGCAGGAACCAGGCGACGCCGAAGGCGATCGCCGCCAGCAGTACGAGGACCAGGAGCACCGCCACTGGCATGGTTCACGGCCTGGCGGGCGCCGGCGGCGGCGACGATGCGGGCGGCAGACCCTGCTCTTGGCGCTGACGCTGGATGTCCTTCCAGCGCGCGACGTTGCGATTGTGGTCGGCCACCGAAATGGCGAAGGCGTGACCACCCTGCCCGTCGGCCACGAAATAGATCGAACGGTCGCGCTGTGCAGGATTGGTGGCGGCCAGGACCGACGCTCGTCCCGGATTGCAGATCGGCCCGGGCGGCAGGCCCGTGGCCATGTAGGTGTTGTAGGGCGAANNGCCGCCACCTTGCCGCGCTCGGCGGGAACGGCGGTTTCCTTTTCGATCATCGAGGCAAGGACCAGTGCGTCGCGGCGAATGGCGAGCGGCAGACCGGCGGCACGTTTGCGCCAGGCCTCGTCCAGGGTCTTTTCCATCGCCTCCTTCATGCGCAACAGCAGCCCGTCGCGCGTGTCGTCGCGCGAATAGAAGTAGGTCTCGGGCAGCAGGTCGCCCTCCTTGAGATCGAGCGTGATATCGCCTGCCAGTGCTTCGGTCTTGCGCAGCAGTTCGATCACCTCGGTGGTGGTCAGGCCCTCGGGTACCGTGAGGCGGCGCTGCACGACCTTGCCCGATTGCAGCAGTTCCACCAGTGCTTGCATGGAGAGGTGGGCCGGCACCTCGTATTCGCCCGCCTTGATCGGCTTGGGATTGGGATCGACCATCAACGCCACGCGAAACAGGCGCGGATAGGCGATGACGCCCTCCTCGCGCAGCACCTTCGCCATGGTCACAGGTCCGGCGCCGCGTGGAATCACGACATGTTTGGTCGTGGCGAGCGGCCCCTCGGCGGTCAGCAGCCCATGGCCGACGAACAGCGCGCCGCCCATCAAGGTGGCGAACAGAGCAACAAAGAATAGAACCCAACGGAAAAAGCTGAGCATGACTCAGCCTCCGACGATCAGACGGGGCCGACGATCAACGAGGCGTTGGTGCCGCCGAACCCGAACGAATTGCTGAGCGCGAAGCGCACCTTGCGTTGCCTGGCCTGCTTCGGCACCAGGTCGATGTCGCAGCCCTCGTCCGGCTCGTCGAGGTTGAGCGTCGGCGGCACAACCTGGTCGGTAAGCGACTTGATTGCGTAGATCGCTTCGATGGCACCGGCGGCACCCAGCAGGTGGCCGGTCGCTGATTTGGTCGAGGACATCGAGAGTTTGTAGGCGTCCTGGCCGAAGGTGCGCTTAACCGCGCCCAGCTCGATCACATCGGCCATGGTCGATGTGCCGTGCGCATTGATGTAGTCGATTTGGTCGGTGTTGAGCTCGGCGCGCTTCAGCGCCGCCGCCATGGCGCGCATCGCGCCGCCACCATCTTCCGACGGCGCGGTGATGTGATAGGCGTCGCCCGACAGGCCGTAGCCCAAGATTTCCGCGTAGATCTTGGCGCCTCGCTTCTTGGCGTGTTCGTATTCCTCGAGCACGACGCAGCCCGCGCCTTCGCCCATCACGAAACCATCGCGCGCCTTGTCCCACGGACGCGACGCCCGGGTCGGCGTGTCGTTGAAATCAGTCGACAGCGCCTTGCAGGCATTGAAGCCGGCGATGCCGATGCGGCAGATCGCGGCCTCCGCGCCGCCCGCGACCATGACGTCGGCATCTTCCAATTGGATGAGGCGCGCGGCATCGCCGATCGCGTGTGCGCCCGTGGCACACGCCGTTACGACGGAATGGTTGGGGCCCCTGAAGCCGTGCTTGATGGAGACCTGGCCCGACGCGAGATTGATCAGCGCCGAGGGAATGAAGAACGGGCTGACGCGGCGCGGGCCCCTCTCCTTCAGGACCAGCGAGGTCTCGTAGATCGTCTGCAGGCCGCCAATGCCCGATCCGATCATGACGCCGGTGCGGTTGCGGCCTTCGTCGTCCTGCGGCTTCCAGCCGGAATCCTCGACCGCCTGGTCGGCCGCCGCGATGGCGAAGATGATGAACTTGTCAACCTTGCGCTGGTCCTTGGGCAACATATAGACGTCGACATTGAAGTGGCCGTTCGCCTTGTCGCCCAGCGGCACTTCGCCGGCGATCTTGGTCGCTAGGTCGGTGGTATCGAAGGCCTGGATGGCGCGGATGCCGGATTCGGCGGCGATCAGCCGCTTCCAATTGGTATCCACGCCGTCGCCCAGGGGCGTCACCATGCCCATGCCCGTTACGACGACTCGCCTCATCGTCCGCCTTCCATCACGCGAGGACCGGCGTCGATCAGGACTTTGCGTTGCTCTTGATGAAACCGATGGCGTCGCCGACGGTCTGGATCTTCTCGGC
Organism: Rhodospirillales bacterium; assembly: GCA_003153415.1. Classification (GTDB taxonomy): domain Bacteria; phylum Pseudomonadota; class Alphaproteobacteria; order Reyranellales; family Reyranellaceae; genus Reyranella. The sequence continues at coordinate 11,849 of PLYQ01000043.1, forward strand.
CGCATCGTCGGGGATTTCGATGGCGAATTCCTCTTCGAACGCCATCACCAGTTCGACGGTATCGAGACTGTCGGCGCCGAGATCGTCGATGAACTTGGCATCTTCCTTAACCTGAGCCGCTTCGACCCCGAGATGCTCGACGACGATTTTCTTAACGCGCTCGGCAATATCGCTCATTTTGCTTGTCCTTCCCGTATCTTTCCAACTGGGTTCGCCTCAAGGGGGCGGTGATTTCTGGCTCTCCTAACATAGCTCGCCGGTCATTGGCTAGCGCCGGAAAGCCCACAGAATCAGGCACTTGGGGGCCGTCGTCACGACCCTTCTCGTCAGATCATCGCCATGCCGCCGTTGATGTGTAACGTCTGGCCGGTGACATAGGCCGCCTCGTCGCTGGCCAGATACACCGCCCCGGCCGCGATCTCGTCGGCCGTGCCCAACCGGTCGGCCGGCACGCGGGCAAGGATGCCCTTCTTTTGCTCGTCGGTGAGCGCGTCGGTCATCGGCGTGGCGATGAAACCCGGCGCGATGCAATTCACCGTGATGCTGCGCGACGCCAGTTCCTGGGCGAGCGACTTCGACATCCCGATCAGGCCGGCCTTGGCGGCGGCATAGTTGGCCTGTCCCGGGTTGCCGGTGACTCCGACAATCGAGGTGATGTTGATGACGCGCCCGAAGCGCCGTTTCATCATGCCGCGCATGACCGCCCGCGTCAGCCGAAAGGCGCCGGTCAGGTTCACCTGGAGCACCTTCTCCCACTCCTCGTCCTTCATGCGCATCGAGATGTTGTCGCGCGTGATGCCGGCGTTGTTCACGAGGATGTCGAGCTTGCCCATCGCCGCCTCGGCCTCCTTGGCCAGACGGTCGATATCGGCCGGATCGTCCATCCGCGCGGCGATCACATGCACACGCTCGCCGAGCGAGGCCTTGAGCTGCTCGAGCGCCTCGCCACGGGTGCCCGAGAGCGTGACCGAGGCGCCCTGACGATGCAGCGCACGGGCGATCGCGCCGCCGATACCACCCGACGCGCCGGTGATGAGAGCCGCCTTGCCAGCAAGATCGAACATGGCGCTGTCTTCCTCAGATAGTTTTCAGAAAAGTTTCGATGTCGGCCGGCGCGTTCAGCGCCGTGCCAGTCATCTCCTTGTCGATGCGCTTGACCAGGCCGGACAGCACCTTGCCTGTGCCGCACTCGACCAGTGCCTCGACGCCGCTCGATTTCATATATTGCACGCTCTCGCGCCAACGCACGAGGCCAGTGACCTGTTCCACCAGTCGCTGCTTGATGGCCGACGGCTCGGTCACTTCAGAGGCGAGCACGTTGGCGATCAGCGGCACCCGCGGCGTCGCAAGTTCGACGGTTTCCAGCGCGGCCTTCATGGCGTCGGCGGCGGGCTGCATCAGAGGACAATGGAAGGGCGCGCTCACCGGCAGCAGCATGCCGCGCTTGCAGCCGCGCGCCTTGGCGGCCTCGATGGCGCGCTCGATGGCGGCCTTATGACCGCTCACCACGACCTGACCGCCGCCATTGTCGTTGGCCACGGCCACCACCTCGCCTTGTGCTGCCTCCTGGCAGGCTTCCTCGGCCGGCCCGAGTTCGATGCCGAGCAGAGCCGCCATGGCGCCGACACCGACCGGCACGGCCTTCTGCATCGACTGCCCGCGCAGCTTCAGAAGCCGCGCGGCATCTGCGAGTTTCAGCGCACCGGCTGCGGCCAACGCCGAATATTCGCCGAGCGAATGGCCCGCAACGTGGGACGCCAACGTCTGAAGCGGCCGGCCGCCGTCCTTTTCGAGAATGCGAACCACCGCCATGCTGACCGCCATCAATGCCGGTTGGGCGTTTTCCGTTAGCGTGAGCTCCGACTCAGGGCCTTCGCGCATCAGCTTCGACAGATTCTGCTTCAGCGCCTCGTCGACTTCGGCGAAAACGTCCCGGGCGGTGCTAAAGGCCGCAGCAAGGTCGGCCCCCATGCCGACGGCCTGCGATCCCTGGCCCGGAAAAACGAAAGCCCGGCTCATGTGCGTTTTCCCCCCGATTTTGACGCGAATCGGGGCAGTCATACCGGGGCTTGGCGCGCAGTCAAGCTGTGCCCGGAATGCCTTGATTTTGATCGGTAGGCCTGTATAAACGCCGCTCTTCGGGTCCTAAATCGGCCCCGATCTCCTTGCCGACCCCAAGCATTTCGCGGAGGGCCGGCTAGATCCGGCCGGTTCACGCTGAACTCCGGGTCGCTAACAGCCATAAGGAGCCGAAACTACATGGCACTTTACGAAAACGTCTTTATTGCGCGCCAGGATGTCCCGGCGACGACGGTCGAGACCCTGACCACCCAGTTCGCCGACATCGTCACTGGCTTGGGCGGCACCGTTTCCAAGAAGGAATATTGGGGTCTGCGCTCGCTCGCCTTCCGCATCAAGAAGAACCGCAAGGGCCACTACACGCTCCTCAACATCGACGCCCCGTCGGCTGCGATCAAGGAGATGGAGCGCACGATGTCGATCAACGAAGACATCATTCGTTACATTACCGTGCGCGTCGACAGCCTCGAGGAAGGTCCCTCGGCGGTCATGCAGCGCTCGAGTGAGAAGTCGGATCGTCCCGGTGGCGATCGCGGCGACCGCTGGGGCGATCGCCCGCCGCGCCGCGAGCGTCCACGCTTCGGCGACGATGCACCGCCCGCCGCCGCCATTATGCCGGGAGAAGAAGAATGAGTGCGCAACGCCGCCCCTTTACCCGCCGCCGTAAGAGCTGCCCGTTCTCCGGCGCCAATGCGCCCAAGATCGACTACAAGGACGTGCGCCTTCTGCAGCGTTTCGTGTCCGAACGCGGCAAGATCGTTCCGAGCCGCATCTCGGCGGTGTCGTCCAAGAAGCAGCGTGAGCTCGCCCAGGCGATCAAGCGCGCGCGGTTCCTGGCGCTCCTTCCCTACCTCATCGCCTAGGGAGACCGAACATGCCGATGAACGTCATCCTGCTGGAACGCGTGCCCAAGCTTGGTCAGATGGGCGATGTTGTGAAGGTGAAGCCCGGCTTCGCCCGCAACTACCTGCTGCCGCANNCTCATCCGCCAGGCCTCCGAAGCGCTGCAGCTCTACGGTTCGGTGACCTCGCGCGACATCGCCGACGGTGCGGTGGCTGCCGGCGTCAATATCGAACGCGGCCAGGTCGAGCTCGACAAGCCGATCAAGACGCTCGGCGCGCACAAGATCAAGATCCACCTCCATCCTGAGGTCACGGTCGACATCACCGCCGTCGTCGCGCGCTCGCCCGACGAGGCGGAATTCCTCGCCAAGGGCGGCAAGCTGGTGGCCGAGACCGAACGCGCCCAGCTCGAAGCGGCGGAAGCCGCCCAGCGCGCCGCCGAGCAGGCTGCAGCGCTGTTCGAGGCCAAGCCGCCCGTCGAGGGCGAGGCCGCCGAGGCGCCGGCTGTAGCCGAAGAGGCGCCGGCCGAAAAGAAGTAAGCCACGGGCCTCCAGGTCCCGGCATTTCCTGCAAACGCCTGCCTTCGCTTTCGCGAAGGCAGGCGTTTTCTTTTGGCGAAATGTACGAAATTTACATTCGGCCCTAAGAATATTCGTACGCCAGCCCTTTGCCTTGAAAAGGCGTGTGGGATTAACATTTACGGCAAAATTGCGGAGCTATCCGGCGGGTTGACGTTTCCCACTGTCTCTCGGGGATCAACGATGTTGCTAGCGAAGGTTCTTTCCCGGGTACTGGGGGAAGGCCAACTGACCATCATCGATGCGACGGGGCGCTCGCATCGAATCGAGGGTGCCCGGAAGGGCCCCGCCGTTACCATGCGGATACACACATGGTGGACAGGCATGCGCCTCGTGCTGCGCCCGCGTTTGGCCTTCGGCGAAGCCTACATGGACGGCACGCTGACCGTCGAACAGGGCGACCTCTACGATCTTCTGGATCTGCTGGGCCGCAACATAGCGGAGATCGAAAGCACGCCGGCCGTGCGCTGGTCGTACGGCCTGCAGTGGGCGATTCGCGCCATCGAGCAGTACAATCCGATCGGCAAGGCGCAGCGCAACGTCGCCCACCACTACGATCTCAACGGCGAGCTTTACGCCTTCTTCCTCGACCGCGACCGCCAGTATTCCTGTGCCTACTTCAAGACCGACGACGAGCCGCTGGAGCAGGCCCAGATCAACAAGAAGCACCACATCGCCGCCAAGCTCCTGCTGAAACCCGGTCTGCGCGTCCTCGACATCGGCTCTGGCTGGGGCGGCATGGGCCTCTTCCTCAGCCAGCAGTTCGGCGTCGACGTGACCGGCGTGACGCTGTCGAAGGAACAGCACACGGTGTCCAGTCGGCGCGCGCTCGAGGACGGCCTTGCCGACCGCGTGCGCTTCAAGCTGCTCGATTATCGCCAGGAACCCGACCACTACGACCGCATCGTCTCGGTCGGCATGTTCGAACACGTCGGCGTCGCCCACTATGTCGAGTACTTCACCAAAGTGAAGGAACTCCTGAAGAACGACGGCGTCATGCTGCTGCACTCCATCGGCCGCATGGAGGAGCCGGGCGGTACCAACACCTGGCTGCGCAAGTACATCTTCCCCGGCGGCTATACGCCGGCCTTGTCGGAAGTCCTGTCGGCCATCGAGAAGGTCGGCCTGTGGGTGACCGATATCGAAGTGCTTCGCCTCCATTACGCAGAGACCCTGCGGCATTGGCGCCTGCGCTTCCTCGCCAATCGCGAGACCATCAAACAGACGGCCGGCTATGACGAACGCTTTTGTCGAATGTGGGAATTCTATCTCGCCGGCTGCGAGATCGCCTTTCGGTACATGAAGCAGATGGTGTTCCAGATCCAGATCGCACGGCGCCAGGATGCGGTGCCCGTGACCCGTGACTATATGCCGGACACTGAAGGTGGCAGCGGCATGACGCGCTCCATGGCGGCGGAATAAATCCCCAGAGTTGTTCATTTCCTCTGTGGGTAGGTTTATTCTTCCTAGAGTTAGTACCCCTCAACTGGCAAAGGCTCTCCATGGAGCCCAAAAAAGACGAACCCGCAGATACCAGCAATGTCGTCACGCTCGCCGCGGTCGTGCGCGAGCCGCCGCATAATTTCGAAGCGGAGCAGGCGCTGCTCGGTTCAATCCTGGTAAACAACGCCGCCTACCATCGGGTGGCGGAGTTCCTGAAGGGCGAGCATTTCGCCGACCCGTTGCATGGCAAATTGTTCGATTCTCTGGCCCGCCTGATCGAGCGCGGCCAGATCGTGAGCGCCATCACGCTCAAGACCTACGTCGAGCAGGACGAGGCGATGAAGGAGGCCGGCGGTGCCGCCTATATCGCCAAGCTCGCCGCCGCCTCTGTGCACGTCATCGATGCCGGCGACTTCGGCCGGCTGGTCCACGACCTCTATCTGCTGAGACAGCTAATCGATCTTGGCCAGGACGTCGTCAACAGCGCCTTCAAACCGACGCTCGATGAGACGGCGATCGAGCAGATCGAGGTCGCCGAAAAGAAGCTCTACGACCTGGCCAGCGTCGGGCAGACCGACGGCGGGTTCAAGCCATTCCGCGCCGCGCTGACCGAGGCGACAGCCGCCGCCGAAGCCGCCTACGGCCGCGCCGGCAAGCTCACCGGTGTCGCCACCGGCCTGTTCCAGCTCGACCAGCTTCTCGGCGGCCTGCACAAGTCCGACCTGATTATCCTGGCTGGCCGGCCGTCGATGGGAAAAAGCGCGCTCGCCACCAACATCGGCTTCAACGCCGCCCGGGCCTATCGCGAGGAGATCGTCGACGGCAAGCCGAGCGCCGCCGACGGAGCGGTGGTGGGCTTCTTCTCCCTCGAAATGTCGGCGGAGCAGCTCGCGACCCGAATGATCTCCGAACAGGCGCAGATTCCATCGGAGAAAATCCGCAAGGGCGAGCTGATCAGCGCCGACTTCGACCGTGTGCTTTCGGTCAGCCGCGAACTGGAACATTTGAACTTCTTCATCGACGACACACCGGCGCTTTCCATCGCGGCATTGCGCACGCGCGCGCGTCGACTGAAGCGCACACGCGGACTCGGGCTGCTGATCATCGACTATCTCCAGCTCCTCGCGCCCTCTGGTAAGTCGAGACAAGAGAACCGCGTGCAGGAAGTGTCGGAGATCACGCGCGGGCTGAAGACCCTGGCCAAGGAACTCGACGTGCCGGTGCTCGCACTCAGCCAGTTGAGCCGCGCCGTCGAGCAGCGCGAGGACAAGCGGCCGCAGCTCGCTGATTTGCGCGAATCGGGCTCGATCGAGCAGGACGCCGACGTCGTCATGTTCATCTATCGCGACGAATACTACCTCACGCGAGAAGAGCCCAAGCGTCGCACCGACGAGAACGACCAGCGCTACAACGAGCGCTACGAAGCCTGGCGCCAGCGCTGCGAGCAGATGTACGGCAAGGCCGAGGTCATCGTCTCCAAGCAGCGCCACGGTCCCACCGGCATCGTGCGACTGTCGTTCGAGGGTCAATTCACCAAGTTCGGCGATCTGCCGGCCGACGAGGAACGGCCAGGCGGCCCCGCCTTCTAGGTCGGTCGATGCCCTCCGCCGCCGACAACGACGCAACGCGCCGGGCCGGCGCCATCCTCACGGTCGATCTTGGCGCCATCGCGGCCAACTGGCGGGGCCTGCGCGATGCGGGGCGGGCCGGCGGCAGGCCGATCGACTGCGCCGCCGTGCTCAAGGCCGACGCCTACGGCACCGGCGCTGTCGTGGTCGGCCCCCGGCTCGCCGCCGAGGGCTGCAAGCAATTTTTCTGTGCCCATATCGAGGAGGGCATCGCGCTCAGGCGTGTGCTGCCCGACCTGCCGATTTATGTGCTGAACGGGCTGCTGGCCGGCACCGAGGGTGACTTCGTCGAGCACGATCTCACGCCGGTGCTCAACCATCTCGGGCAACTCAACGCCTGGCGCGCCGCCGCACAACGCTTCAATCGGCCACTCGACGCCGTCATCCATATCGACACCGGCATGAACCGGCTGGGCTTCGCGCCGGAGGATGCCCAGCTCCTGGTCAACGAGCGCGGACGTCTGCGCGGGCTTCGGCTGTCGCTCACCATGAGCCATCTCGTGGCCTCGGAGGAGCAATCCAATCCGGTGAACGGCGAGCAGCTTTCCCGCTTTCGTGCCTTCGTCAAAGCCATGCCAGGTGCGCCGGCGTCGCTGGCCAATTCGTCGGGTATCTTTCTCGGGCCCGACTATCATTTCGACCTGCTGCGGCCGGGCGCGGCGCTCTACGGCATCAACCCGTTGCCGGGCCAGCCCAACCCGATGCTGCCGACGGTGACGTTGAAGGCGCGCATCCTGCAGGGCCGCCGAATTGACGCTCTTCAGACCGTTGGATACGGTGGTGCGTGGCGATCAGCGCGGCCCAGTCGTGTGGCCACGATCGCGCTGGGATATGCCGACGGTTACTTCCGCACCCTCATCAACCGCACCCACGTGCATCTCGCCGGGCATCGCGTGCCCGTGATCGGCCGTATCTCAATGGACCTCGTGACAATCGACGTGACGGACGTACCTGAATCGGAAAGCCAGATCGGCGCGATGGTCGAGGTGCTGGGACCGGAGATGACCGCCGATGACCTTGCCGAGCATGCCCGTACCAACGCCTACGAGGTCATGACGGCGCTCGGCCGGCGCTATGCGCGCCTTTACGTCGACAACCCGGAGAGCGCGGCGTGAGCATCCCCCTGATCACGATCCTCGGCCGCATGACGATTGCCTTTCTGGCCGCCACCGGCTCGGTCACAGCCTTCGCCTTCCATGCCGTGCGTCAGGCGGTACAGCCGCCCTACTATCGCCGGCAGATCCTCAGCCAGATCCTGGAGATTGGCTACTACTCGCTGCCGGTGGTCGGACTGACCGCGATCTTCACCGGCATGGTGCTGGCCCTGCAGAGCTACACAGGCTTCGCCCGCTTCTCGGCTGAAAGCGCCATTCCCAACGTCGTCGTCGTGTCGCTGACCCGCGAATTGGGACCCGTCCTTGCCAGTCTCATGGTGGCGGGCCGCGTCGGTGCGTCCATTGCCGCCGAGATCGGCACCATGCGCGTCACCGAACAGATCGACGCGCTCACCACGCTGTCGACCGACCCCTTCAAGTACCTGGTGGCGCCGCGGCTGATTGCGGGCGTCGTCACCCTGCCGATCCTGGTGCTGCTCTCCGACATCATCGGCGTGCTGGGCGGCTACCTCGTCGGCGTCTACAAGCTCGACTTCAACGACACAGCCTATCTGCGCAATACGATCGACTTCCTGCAGTTCATGGACGTGTTCTCCGGCCTGGTGAAGGCCGCCGTGTTCGGCTTCCTCATCACTCTGATGGGCTGCTACCACGGTTACACCTCGAAGGGCGGCGCCCAGGGCGTCGGCATGGCCACGACCAACGCAGTCGTTTCGGCATCGATCCTGATCTTCACCTTCAACTACTTCCTCACCGAAGCCTTCTTCTCGCGCTGATCGTCCCGCCGACCCCATGGCCTCCCCCAAGATTTCCCTGCGTGGCGTCACCAAGTCCTTTGGCGCCAAGAAAGTCCTGCAAGGCATCGACCTCGACGTCGCACCCGCCGAATCGGTGGTGGTGATCGGCGGATCGGGCAGCGGTAAGTCGGTGTTGTTGAAGTGCATTCTCGGCCTGATGCAGCCGGACGAGGGCTCGATCAAGGTCGACGGCGAGGAAACCGTCGATCTCAGCGAGCGCGGTAGGCAGCGCGTCATGCGCAAGTTCGGCATGCTGTTCCAGGGTGGCGCGTTGTTCGATTCACTGCAGGTCTGGGAAAACGTCGCTTTCGGTCCCATCCAGAGCGACGGCATGGCTCCCGCAGAGGCGCGCCAGGTTGCGATCGCCAAGCTCGCCGCGGTAGGCCTCGGGCCCGAGATCGGTGTGCTTCGCCCTTCCGAGTTGTCAGGCGGCATGCAGAAGCGCGTGGCGCTCGCCCGCGCCATCGCCCGCGAGCCGGAGATCATCTTCTTCGACGAGCCGACCACCGGCCTCGACCCGATCATGGCCGACGTCATCAACGAGCTGATCGTGAAATCCGTCAACGACCTTGGCGCCACTGCGGTGTCGATCACCCACGACATGGCGAGCGCCCGCAAGATCGGCCATCGTATCGCCATGCTCTACGACGGCAAGCTGATCTGGCAGGGCCCGGTCTCCGACATCGAGCGCTCCGGCAATGACCATGTCGACCAGTTCATCCACGGCCGCGCCGAGGGGCCGATCCAGATGCAGGTTCGGAAGCTCTGACCATGATCGATGGAATGCCCACCTTGGACGGGGTGCGGCGCTGGTTCGCCGAAGATCTTCGCGTGACCTGCCATCTCGGCGACGAGCGTGTCGTCGCAGCCTTCGCCGCAGTGCCGCGCGAGCGCTTCGTGGGCCCGGGCCCGTGGCGCATCCGCCATCTCGTTGACGGCTACTGGACGACGCCGGACGACGATCCGCGCCACCTCTACCACAACGTCCTGGTGGCGCTCGACGAGGCGCGCGGCCTCAATACCGGTGAGCCTGCCCTTTGGGCCAGGTATTTCGACCGGATCGAGATTGCTTCCGGCGGCCGAGTACTGCAGATCGGTGCGGGTGCGGGCTACTTCACCGCCATCCTCGCCGAGCTGGTCGGGCCGAACGGCCGCGTGGATGGGATCGAGATCGACGCTTCGCTCGCGGCGGCTGCCCAACGCAATCTCGAAGCATGGCCGGCCGCGCATATCCACGCTGCAGACGCCAGCCATCCCATCGACGGCCAATGGGACGCCATCGTGGCCTTCGCGGGCGCCACGACGCCGCTTGGCTGGTGGCTCGATGCCCTCGCCGATGGGGGCCGACTGCTATTGCCTATGACGGCGGACCGGGCGCGCGGCGGATTCATGCTGCGCCTCCAGCGAGAGGGCAACGGCTTGTCGGCGCGTTCGGCCGGCTGGGTCGGCTTCTATCCATGCGCCGGCGCGCGCAGCGAGGCCGATGAAGCCGCGCTCGGTCGCGCACTCGACGACAAGATCGGACAGAATGCCTTGCGCAGCCTGCGCCGAGATCGGCACGATGCCGACGAATCGTGCTGGCTGCACGGCGATGGCTGGTGCCTGTCGAAGCGGGAGCTGCACTGATGGCCCGCCCGATAAAGCGCTTCGTCTGCCAGTCGTGTGGCTCCGTCACCAACAAATGGAACGGCCGCTGCGAGTCGTGCGGCGAGTGGAACACCATCGTCGAGGAAGCAGGCCCCGCGCCGGGTCCGGCGGGCGGCGGGCTGGCGCGCGGCGGCAAGGGACGCAGACTCGAATTCGCGGGCCTCACGGGCAGCACGCCGCAGCCGCCGCGCTACAAGAGCGGCATCGCCGAGTTCGATCGCGTCTGTGGCGGCGGGCTGGTGGTCGGCTCGGCGCTGCTGATCGGCGGCGATCCCGGCATCGGCAAGTCCACTCTGCTGCTCCAGGTCGCCGCAGCCTTGGCACGCCAGCACACGGCCTGCGCCTATTTCACCGGCGAGGAGGCGCTCGACCAGGTCCGCCTGCGCGCCGATCGCCTGGGCCTCGGCGATGCGCCGGTGCAGCTCACCGCCGCCACGTCGGTGCGCGACATCGTGGCCACGCTTGAGCGACCGGACGCGCCCAAGGTCGCGGTGATCGATTCCATCCAGACCATGTGGCTCGACACGGTCGACAGTACTCCGGGCACGGTGACCCAGGTGCGCGCCTCGGCGCAGGCCCTGGTCGAGCTCGCCAAGCGCCGCGGCATCGCCGTGCTGCTGGTCGGTCACGTCACCAAGGACGGCGCCATCGCCGGCCCGCGCGTGCTCGAGCACATGGTCGACACGGTGCTCTATTTCGAGGGCGAGCGCGGCCACCAGTTCCGCATCCTGCGCACCGTGAAGAACCGCTTCGGTCCGACCGACGAGATCGGCGTGTTTGAAATGACGGGCCTCGGCCTGCGCGAAGTCTCCAATCCATCCGAATTGTTCCTGTCCGAACGCGATCTCGGCAGTCCGGGCACGGCGGTATTTGCCGGAATCGAAGGCACACGACCGGTACTGGTGGAATTGCAGGCACTGGTGGCGCCGACCTCGCTCGGCAC
>PLYQ01000161.1 GCA_003153415.1 Rhodospirillales bacterium
TTCACACAGCCTCGGTCATCAGCCGACGTCGTGAATTACCTGCTTGAGGTCCGCTGTGGGTCAGGCGCGTCGTTCTGAGGGTGCGCCGATGACTTCCGGTCTGCCCCGATGAACAGACATCCTCGGGGTCCGGCGGCATGTCTCAAGAGTGCCAGAGCAGAAGTGAGCTGCGGTCAGGGCTTGCGGTCTGCGTCGCTTCAAGGCTCTGGAACGGGCACGACACCACCCCCGTCGTTACTTAAGATGTAACCCAACCGGGCTACGAGGTCGTAGCCGTTGGCCGCTGAGTTCGCCAGACCAGTCCTCTGCACCCACAAGGTGATTAAATGAGACGCCGCTACTCCCTCATGCTGCTCGGGGCTGCCGTCGTGGGACCGGTTACGGCTTTCGCGCAAAGCGCGAAGGAGCGTCGGATTGGCGTACTGCTCACGCGGCCGGAGCGACAAGAGATTTTCCGGCATGCAATGCGCGACCTTGGCCATGTCGAGGGACAGAACGTGCGCTTCGAGTTCCGCCCGAACACAATCTCCGACCGGCTGCCGGGCTTTGTGCGGGAATTGCTCGAGTTGAACGTCGAGGTCATCGTCGCCGCCGGCTCGCAGAGCGTGCGGGCCGCCCAACAGGCTACTCGGACCGTTCCCATCGTGATGGCCCCTGCCAGCGATCCAGTGGGAACGGGGTTCGTCGAGAGCCTGGCCCGGCCGGGCGGCAACACCACGGGCATCAGCCTGTTGTCGACGGACCTCAGCGCCAAGCGTCTAGAGCTATTAAAGGAAACGATAGTCAGCTTCTCCCGGGCCACTGTTCTTTGGGACCCCGACGATCCGCCGGCGGCGCTTGCGTTGCGGGAGACCGAGCGTGCGGCGCGAGAGCTGGGAATTGCCCTGCAGGTCATCGGCGTCAAACAGGTACCTGAGTTCGACGCGGCATTCGCTACGGCGGTGAGCGGGAGTTCGGAGGCGATAGTCGTCCTGTCTGCGCCCGTCTTGAGCATCAACGCGGCGCGCATCGGCGACTTGGCGATTCGCAACAGATTGCCCTCGATCGGCATCAGCAGCGACATGGCGCAAGAAGGCTGTCTCCTATCCTACGGACCGAGCTTCGATTACGTCTTCCGGCGTGCCGCCGCTTATGTAGACAAGATCCTGAAAGGTGCGAAGCCAGGCGACCTACCGGTCGAACAGCCCACCAAACTGGAATTGGTGATCAATCTCAAGACCGCCAAGGCCATCGGCCTCACTATCCCGCCGTCGATCTTCGCCCGCGCCGATGAGGTGATCGAGTAAACTCCTCGGCCAAGTCCGTTGTGGGTCAGGCACGGCGGTTTGGCGTCCTATGCTTCACGTCCGGTCTACCCCGACATCAGACGTTTCCAGAACCGGCCGACGCTTCGCATGCGTGCATCATGAATCGGACATGATCTTCCGTCGGGCGGATCGACGAGTCGGAGGGGATAGAATGAATTTGCATCAAGACGCCATAGCGCTTTGCGATGCGTAGCCGACGACGACCCGACTCTTACCTCGGTAGCGCGTCGTCCCTGGTTTCGCGACCAAGCATCATTGCGACGACGCTCAGCGCGGCAAAGCCGGTCATGAACGCCGCGGCGTTATTGAAGCTGCCAAACGGCACCACCAGCAGGCCCGCGACAAGCGGTCCGAAACTTGTGATGAGGCGCCCTGTACCGTTGCAGAACGCGACCGCCGTCGCGCGTACGTGCGTCGGGAACAGCTCGGGCAGATATATCGCGTGGCCCGAGAAGACCCCAAAGACGAAATAGCCGAAGACGACCAGCATATAGGGATAATAGGTATAGGATCCGAGACCCAGGTAGAGCACCAGCCCGCTCGCCACGGCGCCGATGTTGTAGAAGACGATCGTCGGCCTGCGTCCGAGGAGGTCGGCGAGGAAGCCGAAGCTCGCATAGCCGAAAATGCCGCCGATGCCCCACAGCATCATGCCAGTGCCGACATAGGGAATAGCCGCGGCACCCGTGATGCCATCTTTTTGAAGCATGAGGCTCTGGATGGTCGGCAGCCAGATTTGGCTGGTCCAGATCGACAGCAACGTGCCGAGGCAGAACAGCAGCCCGACAAAGGTGCTAAAGCGCAGGTCTGGCGAAAAAAGCTGCGCTGGCACGAAACGCATGAACTCCTTATCCTGCTCACTCGCCGCACCGCCTGCCGCCTTCACCGCCGCGCGCCTCTCGCGTACGGCATGAAAATGTGCCGGCTCGCGCATGCGCCGACGGATAACCAGCAGCAGCAAGGCGGGGGCGATGCCGACGAAAAAGACGTAGCGCCAGCCATAAGGTCCCACCAGATTGTAGATCTGGCCGCCGATGATCGAGCCGAACGCGCCGCCGGTCATCATGACCCCAAGAATCTTGGCACGGTGGTTCTCAGCGAACGCCTCCGCCACGAGGGGAATCCCGACCACGATCTCGGCGCCCGTGCCGAGGCCTGCGAGGAAGCGGAAGATGCCGAGTTGGAACGGGGTCTCTGCGAAGCCCTGGCACGCGGTAAAGACACTGAAGACCAGGATGCTGAGCGCGAGTGTCCGCACGCGACCGATATAGTCGGCAACCACGCCGAAGAGGAACCCGCCGAACGCCCAGCCCAACAATCCGACCATGCTGAGATAACCGCCAACCTCGCCGAGCTGGGCGACCGTCGGCGGCCCGCCGAGCAGCTCGGTCAGCGCAGGCCGAAGGACGATCGCGAAAAGGCCGAAGTCTGTGGCATCGAGAGCCCAGCCGAGCCAAGCGATAAGAAGCACGGTCCATTGATAGCGGCTGAATTCGCCAAGCCAGGCAAGACGGCCGATCCTCACGCTACTGGAATCCATAAGATCCTCCCTCGGATTTCGCTATGTACCCGTGCGCTCAACCACGCTTTATCAATTCACTGCAAGCCGGCTCCCGTGTGCGGTGGCCACCGGCTCGATCTCCTTGAGGCGTGGCAGCACCTCCTTGCCGAAGAGCCGGATGCTCTTCTCCGATTCGGCGTGCGTCATGAAACCGGTGCGGCCGATCATGGTGAGGTGACCGAATCCGCCAACGTCATCGTGAAACCGCTTGATCTGGGCGAAGACGCTGTCGGGATTGCCGGCGAACAGGATGCCCTGCGCCATTGCCTGCTCGACCGTCGTCGACATCAGCTTGCGGGCGTTTTGCTGTGCCGTGGCAACGTCCTTCTCGGCGTTGACGAGACCGGGCCCGCCGGTACCGGCCTTCGAGCGTGTGCGCCACGCCTGACCCGCGATATGCGGCGGTGCGGTGCCAGGCAGGAGTTCGGCGTATTGCGGCGCCGATTTGAGGCTGGTATTGAGGAACCACAGTAGCTTGCCGCCAACTCGTCTGCCCTCCTCCTCCGTATCGCCAACGCACACGAAGGCGCTGTAGGCGAAGTTGTCGATTGAGGCTGGAGGCAGGCCCGCCTCAGTGCGCGCGGTGCGATAGGCCGCATAGGCGCGTCGGGTCCCTTCGTGACCGCGCAACACGAGCGTGTGCACCATGCCGCGGCGGCCAACCTCTGCGGCAGTGTGCGGATCGCCGGTCGCGGCCCACATCCGCAACCGATCCTGCCAGGGGCGCGGCCAGATATTGACGTGACGATGGGTGAAGTGCTTGCCCTCCCAAGAAAACGGCCCATCTTGGTGGGTAAGCGCCTTGCCGATGAGGTCAATTGCCTCCCAATAGCGCTCGATGTTGTTGACGGGGTTGGCATTGGCTGACGCCATCTCAGTCCCACCGGATTTCACGAAACCGAGCTCGAGACGCCCGCGGGAGACCACGTCCGCGGTGGCATACTCTTCGGCGACGCGCACCGGCTCGCGGCGCAGCGAGATAAGGGTCCCTAGGCTCAAGATGCGCGCCTTTCGCGTCTGCCGCGCGAGGATGCTGACGAGCATCGGGTTCGAGCCAACGAGCGAGTTGATGCCGGCGTGATGCTCCGTTGCACAGACGTTGAGGCCCATCTCGTCGCAAAGAAGATATTCGTCGATCACCTCCTCGAAGAGATCTGCAGCGACCCGCGGGTCGCAGTACCGGTTGGGCAGGCTGGCACGCACCGAGTCAGCCGCGTCGAGCACCGCCTTTGGCACGTGGGGATAGGGCACCTCGCACATCCACCAAGCATCCATGGCGGCCTCTCCGAAGAGTTAGGATCTGTCAGCAGCTGAGGAACTCGAAAATGCAATCGGCGAGGGCATCCGGCCGCTCGAACTCGGGGTGATGCCCGGCCCCGTCGATGAGGGCGAAGCGCGCGCCAGGAATGAGCGACGCGTAAGCGCGGCCGTAGGCCGGCTCGACCACGCCGTCTGATTCCCCCCAAAGCACCAGCGTCGGGACCTCTATGCGGCCGAGCCATCGTTTGAGGCGCGGGTTGTACATGTAGGGCTCCCAGCCATAAAGGCAAAGCGCCTCCAAATTGCGTGCGTGCCGCGTAAGCGCCTCGTCCGACGGCGTATCGAAGTTAGGTGCCGAGCGTTGGGGATCGTGCCAGCTCAGTCGGCGCACTGTGTCGGGGTGGGTGTTGAAAACGTCGAGAATGTCGGGCGTCTCGCGGTCGCCAAGCTTGATGCCGAGCGCATCGACGAGCACGAGACGGTCGAGACGGTGCGGGCAGGAAGCGGCGATTTCGGCGGCGAGCCAGCCGCCGAACGAGGCGCCGATCAACGTGACCTTGTGATCCGGCAGCCCGTCAAGGAACTCGCAGTAGAGATGGACGAGGTCGTAGACCGTCTCGAAGCCATCGGGCCGCGCCGAGGCGCCGAAGCCCGGATGCGACGGAGCGAGAACGGAGGCTCTGCGCGACAGGAGCTCGAGGAAACGGGCACCTGGATCGAGCGTATGAAAACCGTGCAGGAAGACGATGGCACGCCCGCTACCGCGTCGAACGACCTCAAGATCGACGTCGCGGACCGTCAACCGATCGGCGTGTGGCGACATTGGTTGGGTCATGCCCCTACTCCGCCTTGAGGTTCGCTGCCTTCAAGAGCGGCGCCCAGCGCTCGACCTCGGACTTCTGAAATTCCGTCAGCGCGCGAACGGTCTGCATCTCGACCGGCGGGATATCTTGCCCGAGATCGGCAAAACGCCGTTGCAGGCTGGCACTTGCCAACGCTTCGCGGATGGCTGCGTTCAATCGCTCGATGACGGCGGCCGGTGTCGCCCGTGGCACCCAGATCGCGTGCCACACAGAGACATGGAATCCGGGCAAGCCCGCTTCGTCGACGGTCGGAATTTCTGGTGCCACGGCGAGGCGCTCGCCAGCGGTCACGGCATAGGCCTTTATCTTGCCGGCGCGCAGCTGCGGCAGGGAGTTGGCAGCCTGATCGATCAGCAGGTCGATCTGTCCCGCCANNGTGCGCTGCCTGAGATCGAGCGAGGCCATGTGAGCGATCGTGCCCAGCGCGCCGCCCATCGTCGCCTTGTCGGGATTGGCCTTCAGCCAGGCCAGCAGCTCGCGCAGGTTCGCCGGCTCCAGCGACTTGCGCGCCGAAATGAACAAGGGATTGACGGCGAACATTGCGACCGGCGCCATGTCTCGCAGAAGTTCGAAGGAGCCCGGTTGCATCGCCCAGATCGTGATGTGCGAGCCGGCATGGCCGACACTAAGAGTGTAGCCGTCCGGCGTCGCTCGCGCCGCCTTGGTGACGCCGACGGCGCCGCTCGCTCCCGTCACATTTTCCACCAGGACCGACTGGCCGAGTGCGCGCCGCATTTCCTCGGCAAGGATGCGCGTCAGAGTGTCGGTTGGCCCGCCGGCGGGATAGGGCACCACAATCGACACGGCCTTCGCTGGATAGGACTGTGCCAAAGCCCCAATTGGCGAAGCGGCCGCCGCACTGCATGCAAGCAGGAAGAGGGCACGTCGTTGCATCTTTGCCTCGATCGGATAGGGACAAAGCAACTTAACACGTATTAACTTCACTATGGCACACCCGACTGTAGCGGGGAACGCCCGCGCCAACGGCAAGCCTTGTGGGCGCCACACTAGCCGTCACTCTATCTCGACGTTCAGCTCCTTGAGCTTCTTGCCTCAGGAGACGTGAGTGGGGTCAACGAGGTCATCGCGTCAGACGGCGCGTGATGTCCGCTTCTCTAATCGGCCGGTTGGGGTCGAGGCTGTGTGAAAACCGTTCTGCAGGTCATCTCGGCACAAGATTGATTCAAACCTGTGTGTACCGAAAACCTTATCCGCATTGATTTGCTGAAGGAATCACCTACCGTCAGCATACAACGCTTGCCCTGTTTTTCTTCGTTCTGGCGGTCCTGGCCTCGCCATTCAAGTCGAAGAGCCAGCTTGAAGCGGAGAACACAGCACTCCGGCATCAGTTGAACGTCCTGCGGCGCAAGGTGCGGGGCCGGATCCCGCTCACGAACAACGATCGCTGGTTCTTCGTCCAGCTGTATCGGTGGTTTCCAACAATCCTGCAGGTGCTCACGGTCGTTCGTCCCGAGACGCTGGTGCACTGGCATCGGGCCGGCTTTCGAAGTTACTGGCGTTGGAAATCGCGCTCATGGGGAGGGCGGCCGAAGATCGAGGCGGACCTTCGCGCCTTGATCCGGCGAATGAGCACAGAGAATCCGATTTGGGGAGCGCCGCGCATCCACGGCGAACTGCTNNGTCGCCAAGTACATGGTCAAGCGGCGCGGTCCGCCAAGTCAGGCATGGCGCACCTTTCTGCTCAACCACGCGCCGAACATCGCCGCCATGGACATGTTCGTCGTGCCGACCATTGGCTTCAAGCTTCTCTATGGCATCGTAATCATGCGATTGGACCGACGCTACCTGGTGTGGACCAACGTCACTACGAACCCAACGGCGGAATGGATCGCGCGGCAGATCACCGAGGCATTCCCCTGGGATCAGGCACCTCGCTACCTCCTTCGGGATCGCGATAAGTCTTACGGCGCAGTATTCCGTCGCAGGTTGAACGCCATGGGGATCCGTGACCACCCGACCGCACCACGCTCGCCGTGGCAGAATGGCCATGTCGAACGGCTCATCGGATCGATCCGGCGCGAGTGTCTCGACCATATTGTAGTCGTGGGAGAAGCTCCCCTACGCCGTACCCTCAAGGCGTATGCCCGCTACTACAACGAGATCAGAACCCACCGGTCGTTGCACAAGGATGCGCCGGAGGCTCGGCCGATCCAGTTCGCTGGATTGGTGCGCTCATGCCCCCTGCTCGGCGGACTTCACCATCATTACGTCCGAGTTTAGGTTTTCGGTACAGACACGCCTAGTGCGGCTCGCCGCCGGCGTTGCAATCGATACAAATCGAACCAATCGATACCTAATACCGTGCCGGCCATCGCAGCCGCCGCACGTACACTCGGCGGCATTGAACGTGTTGTGTTGAGCATAAAAAAACAGACATCAATTCCTTTGGAGATATTCCCATGCTGTCCATTTTCCGTCGTCTGATGAAGAACGATCAGGGCGCCACCGCCATCGAGTACACGCTGATCGCTTCGCTGATTGCCGTCGCTGCCATCACCGCCATGAGGACCGTCGGCGGCAAGGTGACCAACGTGCTGGGCAACGTCGCCAACGCGATGACCTGATTTGTGCCCTTTCGCAGGACACGTGAGCGGGCGGTGAGGCAATGCTCAGAACCTATCGACTGGATCATCCTGAAATAGCCGAATCCACGTTTCTCGACGGATGGTCCTACCTGTGGGCATCGCTCTTCGGCCCGCTCTACGTCCTGCGCAAAGGGTTCACGGGGTTTTCCCTGCTGATGCTCCTGGCCAGCGCGGCGATCGGCCTGCTGGCTTTCGGCGGCCTCGGCGTCACGCTCCTGATGTTCAGCTCCGCGGCCGCAAAACTGTTCTCCCTGGTCGGCCTGCCGATAGCAGCGCTCGTGATCCAGGGCATCGCCGGCATCAAGCTCGTCCGGGCCGGTTACGCGAGCCGAGGCTGGCGCGAAGGCTACTAGCCTGCCCAGCCGGGGGTGAAATACTGCGCGGTTTTGCAGTTGGACCGGCGATGCCTTAATAAAGAAGTCGTGGATTTTCTGCAGAAGCTCGTGGCGCGGGCCGACCTGAGCGGCTGGGACTCGTGGGCCGTCCAGTATCGGGTTCTTTCCGTCGTCGCGGCTGCACTGCTCGTCTACTGGGCGTTGCGAGTGGCCGTGCCGGCGTTCCTGCGTCTCGCCCGGCCGGTGCTGNNTGTTGTTGCTGATCGTGGCCGCCGTCTGGGCGGCCTTCCCGGAGGAGATGTGTTCGATGCAGTGGGCCTCCAAATTACCCGTCGTCTGCTCCCGCTAGGATCTCTACTAGTCCCGGACTGTCTCCCATGGCGCGCGCCCGTTCGAGAAAATCCTTCAAGTGGCCCAACAAGATACTCCTGACCGCGGCCAGCCTCGCCATGGTGGCGACCTGGACCTACGGATTTTGGAAGGGCGTCGGCACGGGGTTCATCGCCATCCCGATCGGGATCGCCATCGCCGTGTGCACGATCGGCGCCTTCAGCTTTCCCTTCATCACGGCGGTGACCACCGTTCTCGGGGCATTGGCGGGAAGCGACGTAGGAACGATCAACGTAATCAGGGGTGGCATTTTCGGCTTCCTCGCCGCCGGCGCCGGAAGCCTGGTGATCCACGGCATCCGCTACATGATGCAGCGTGGCTGGCTGCGCTAAAACCGCAGGCGAATCAGCCGGCGGAACGCCACGCCTTCCACCGGTCGGAGATCTCGCCGACCAGGCCCTTGCGGAAGGCCATGACGATCACCACGAAGATGGAACCCTGGATTACCAGCACGAACTCGCCGAAGGAGGCCAGATAGTTCTGCATGGTGACGATGATGAAAGCGCCGACCACCGGACCGATGATGGTGCCGAGCCCGCCGACCAGCGCCATCAGGACAACCTCGCCCGACATGCCGGCGCTGACGTCGGTCAGCGTGGCGAACTGCAGCACCATCGCCTTGGTGGCGCCGGCCAGGCCGGCCAGCCCCGCCGAGAGCACGAAGGCCAGGAGCTTGTAGCGGTCGGCCTCATAGCCCAGCGATACCGCACGCTGCTCGTTGTCGCGGATCGCCTTCAGGACCTGGCCGAACGGCGAATGGATGAAGCGGTAGATGGCGCCGTAGCCGAACAGGAAGATCGCCAGGACCACGTAGTAGAGCACCCGATCGTCCTTGGTCGGGACCAGGCCGAACAGCAGCGGCTTGCGGGCGATACCCTGCAGGCCGTCCTCACCGCCGGTCCACGGCACCTGCACGCAGATGAAGTAGATCATCTGGGCGAAAGCGAGAGTAATCATCGCGAAGTAGATGCCCTGGCGGCGGATCGCCAGCGCCCCCGTGACGGCGCCGAGCAGCGCAGCCCCAGCCACACCCGCCAGCAGGCCGAGCTCAGGCGGCATGCCCCAGGCTTTCACGACATGGCCGAAGCAATAGCCCGCGACACCAAAGAACATGGCGTGGCCGAAGCTCATCAACCCGACATAACCCAGCAGCAGGTTAAAGGCGCAGGCGAACAGCGCAAAACAGAGCGCCGTCATCAGGAACACCGGATAGAAGAACCACGGCGAGAGCAGTGCCGCTACGAGCAGGCCGAAGCCTAAGGCGCGCTGGCCGGTCATTTAGTCTGTCCGAACAGGCCAGCGGGCTTGACCAGAAGCACGATCGCCATGACGACGAAGATCACCGTGTTGGAGGCCGGTGGATAGACCACCTTGGTCATGCCCTCGAGCATACCGAGGCCGAAACCGGTGACGATGGAGCCCATGATCGAACCCATGCCGCCGATCACCACGACGGCGAACACGGTCAGCACCAGGTTGGTGCCCATCACTGCCGAGACTTGTTGGATTGGTGCCGCCAGCACGCCGGCCAACGCCGCGAGCGCGACACCCAGCCCGTAAGTAAGAGTAATCAGCCGCGGTACGTTGATGCCGAAGGCGCGCACCAGGGTCGGGTTCTCGGTCGCCGCGCGCAGATAGCCGCCGAGCCTGGTGCGCTCGATGCCGTACCAGGTGGCGAGGCAGATGACGAGAGCCGCCACGACGACGAAGCCGCGATAGGTCGGTATGTACATGTAGCCGAGATTGATGCCGCCGGAGATCGGACTGGGATAGGGCGCCCCCGAGGAGCCCCACCTCCACTGGAACAGGCCTTCGATTACCAGCGCGAGACCGAAGGTCAGCAGGAAGCCGTAGAGATGGTCCAGATGATAGATGCGCTTCAGCAGCAGCTTCTCCAGTACCACCCCGAACAGGCCGACGATCAGCGGCGACAGCACCAGTGCAGCCCAGAACGGGATGTTGAGCTCCGTCAGCATGAGCCAGGCGGCGAAGGCGCCCATCATGTACTGCGCGCCATGCGTGAAGTTGATGACATTCAACATGCCGAAAATCACTGCAAGGCCCATGCTCAATATGGCGTAGAAGGCGCCGTTGATCAGGCCGAGCGTGGATTGCGACGCGATCCTGTTCAGGAGGTCGATCGTGTCGGCATCAAGCATCGTCATACTCCGAGATGGGCCTGCAGCTTGCCGAGATTCTGCCTGACGTTGGCGGCAGTCATCGTATCGACGATACGGCCGTCCTCCATGATGTAGTGGCGGTCGGCGACGGCGACGGCAAAGTGGAAGTTCTGCTCGACCAGCAGGATGGTGAGGCCGCGCGCCTTGAGCTGGCGGATGATCTCGCCGATGCGCTGGACGATGACCGGCGCCAGGCCCTCGGTCGGCTCGTCGAGCAGCAGCAGGTTGGCGCCAGTGCGCAGGATGCGGCCGATCGCCAGCATCTGCTGCTCGCCGCCCGACAGCTTGGTGCCCTGGCTGCGCCGCCGCTCCTGCAGGTTGGGAAAGAGCTGGTAGATCTCGGCGAGGCTCATGCCGCCGGGCTTGACCTGCGGCGGCAGTAGCAGGTTCTCCTCGACATTTAAGCTGGAGAAGATGCCGCGTTCCTCGGGACAGTAGGCAAGACCCAGGCGCGCAATCTCGTCGGACGGACGGCCCACCGTCTCGCCGCCGTCGAAGCGCACCGAACCCGAGCGCTTGGTGACGATTCCCAGCACCGACTTGAGCGTTGTGGTTTTGCCCGCGCCGTTGCGGCCGAGCAGCGTCACCAGTTCGCCGCGGCCGATCTCGAAGCCCACGCCATGCAGAATGTGCGATTCACCGTACCAGGCCTGCAGGCCCTCGACCTTGAGCAGCGGCTCAACCATGACCGGTCCCGACATAGGCTTCGACGACCAGCGGATCCTTCGAAACCGTGGCGTAAGGACCCTCGGCCAGCACCTCGCCGCGCGCCAGCACGGTGATGGTGTCGGACAGGTCGGCAACCACGGACATATTGTGTTCGACCATCAGCACCGTGCGGTCGCGCGCCACCTGGCGGATCAGGGCGGCGATGCGCTTGATGTCCTCCTGGCCAAGCCCCGCCATCGGCTCATCGAGCAGCATCATCTCGGGCTCGAGTGCCAAGGTGGTGGCGATCTCGAGCGCCCGCTTGCGGCCGTAGGGTAGTTCAACCGCCGGCAATTCGGCGAAGGCGATCAATCCCACCGCCTCAACGAGTTCCAGGGCCCGCCGGTCGAGCCCTTCGAGCACGCGCTCGGAGCGCCAGAACTGGAAGGAAACGCCGAGCTTGCGCTGCAGCGCCACGCGCACGTTCTCGCGCACCGTCAGATGAGGAAATACAGCAGAAATCTGGAAAGAACGCGCCAAGCCCATGCGGGCGATCGCCGCCGGCGAGCTGCCGGTGATGTCGCGGCCCTTGAAGCGGATGCGCCCTGCCGTCGGTGTCAGGAAATGCGTCAGCAGGTTGAAGCAAGTGGTCTTGCCGGCGCCGTTGGGGCCGATCAGGGCGTGGATGGTGTGGCGCCGGACCCTGAGGTCGACGTTCTTGACCGCCACGAATCCCTTGAATTCCTTCGTGAGCCCGCTTGCTTCGAGAATTGCTTCTTCTTCCGCCATCCACCCCCCTGCGGTGTCGCGAATAGACCGAAGCTTTGCGTCACTGTCCAGCACTGGCGTCAGGCTCGAACGGTCGCTAGATTTCGCCCTTAACGGGGAACTGCTTTTGGGAGGAGTTAGAGTATGAAAATTGCAAACGCTGTTCGCTACGCCGGCGTGGTCACGGCCGCTGCCGTCGGCCTGACCGCCGCGGGACTCGTGGCCATCGCGCCACTCGAAACCTGGGCACAGGCGCCCGCGCCCTTCAAGATCGGCGTCACTGAAGGCTTTTCCGGCGTCTATGCCGATCTCAATCTCGGCGAAGTCGAGGCCGTGCAGATGGCGGTCGACGATTTCGGCGGCAAGGTTCTCGGACGTCCCATCGAGATCCTGTCCGCCGACCACCAGACCAAGCCTGACGTCGGCGCGGCGATTGCGCGCAAGTGGTACGATGTCGATGGCGTGAAGATGATCGTCGGGCTCGGCACCTCCTCGGTGGCGCTCGCGGTGCGGAAGATCTCCCAGGAAAAGGGCATGATCGACATCAACACCGGTGCTGCCTCGGCCGACCTTACCGGCCCCGCCTGCTCGGAGACCGGCGCGCACTGGGTCTACGACACCTACGCGCTGGCCAAGGTGACGGGAGGCGCCATCGTGAAGAGTGGCGGCGATTCGTGGTTCTTCCTGACCGCAGATTATGCCTTCGGCGCCGCGCTGGAACGCGACGTGACGGCCGTCGTGCTGGCATCGGGCGGCAAGGTTCTGGGCGGCGTCAGGCATCCGCTCAGCACGCAGGATTTCTCCTCGTTCCTGCTGCAGGCCCAGGCATCGAAGGCCAAGATCATCGGTCTCGCCAATGCCGGCCAGGACACCATCAATTCGATCAAGCAGGCCAACGAGTTTGGCATCGTCAAGGGCGGCCAGCGCCTGGCCGGACTTCTCGTCTTCTCGACAGACGTCAAGGCGCTCACGCTCCCTGTGGCGCAAGGCCTGGTGCTCACCGAGTCGTTCTACTGGGATCTCAACGACGAGACCCGCGCCTGGACCAAGCGCTTCCGCGCCAAGCGCGACAAGATCCCCAGCATGCTGACCGCTGGCGCCTACAGCGCAACCCTGCACTATCTCAAGGCCGTGCAGGCGGCGGGAACCGACGACGCCAAGGCGGTGATGGCCAAGATGCGCGAGCTGCCGGTCAACGACGTCATGACCAAGAACGGCAAGCTGCGCGAGGACGGCCGCCTGATCCGCGACATGTACCTGTTCCAGGTCAAGACGCCGGCCGAGTCCACGGGACCGGACGACATCTACAAGCTGCTCGCCACCGTGCCGGGCAACGAGGCGTTCCGCCCGCTCAACGAAGGCAAGTGCCCGTTCATCAAAGGCTGATCCTTCGCCGGGTCGACGTGTGAAGGGCGCTCCCGGCGGCATCGGGGGCGCCCTTTTCTTTGGCCGGCGCACCTGTCTTAATGAGCCGACAAGACCCGAGCATCGGGCATTGGGAGTGAACGCCGCGTGACCGCAAAGGAACGACCCCTTAAGGGGGCCTGGGGCATGACCGCCCTGCTCTTTCTCTTCATGCTGATCAATTTCGCGGACAAAGTCGTGGTCGGACTGGCCGGCCCGCCGATCCGCGAAGAGCTCTTGCTGAGTGACCGGGATTTCGGACTGGTCGGCTCGTCCTTCTTCTTCCTGTTTGCCATCTCGGCCGTGGTAGTGGGTTTCATCACGAACCGCGTACAGACACGCCAGACGCTCCTCGTCATGTCGATCATGTGGTCGCTGGTGCAGTTCCCGATGCTGGGCACGGTGAGCTTCGAGATGCTGATCGCCTGCCGCATCGTGCTCGGCGCCGGCGAAGGACCGGCCGGTCCGGTGGCCACCCACGCGATCTACAAATGGTTCCCCGATTCCCTGCGCGGCCTGCCGACCGCGGTCATCGCGCAGGGTTCGGCGTTTGGCGTCATCATCGCCGTACCCGCGCTCAACTGGATCATCCGCACTTATTCCTGGCACTGGGCTTTCGGCGCGCTCGGTATCGCGGGGCTTCTGTGGTCGGCGCTGTGGCTGGTCTTCGGCCGCGAGGGCACGCTGGTCGATCCGCCCGTGGCCGAGGGTTCCGGCACCGGCGACCGTGTCCCCTATCGCTATCTGCTGACCTGTCCGAGCATCATAGCGGCCTGCCTTGCTGGCTTCGCAAGCTACTGGGGCCTGGCACTCGGCCTCACTTGGTTCACCTCCTATCTGGTCAACGGACTGGGCTTCAGCCAGGAGGTCGGCGGCAACTTGACGGCCGTACCTTGGGTGTTTGGTGCCTGTGTGCTGTTGGTCGGCGGCTCGATCTCGCAGCGGCTGAAGTCGGGTGGCACATCGAGCAGGCGCTGCCGTGGCATCCTGGCTTGCGCGACCGTCGTGCTGGGCGGCTGCGTCCTGCCATTCGTCGGCAGCATGCCGTCGCCGGAACTGAAGCTCGCCTGTCTGGTCTTCGGCTCGGCTATCGGTAGCACCATCTATGTCGTGCTGCCGATGATCGTGAGCGAGCTGACGCCGCAATCGCAACGCGCGGGCATGCTTGCCATCACCACCTCGTTCGTGACCCTGGCCGGCGTGCTGGCGCCCTGGGTCATGGGCTCGATCATCCAGAGTGCGGCAACGCCGATGGCGGGCTACGAAAAAGGCTACGTCATTCTGGGCGGCTTGTTGTTGGCAGGAGGCATCGTCGGCCTGCTGTTCATCCGTCCGGAGGCCGATCGCAAACGTCTGGCCGCCCGGGTCGCCGTCGCATTGCCGCTTCACGCTGCCCGCGCCTGACCTTGAGGAGGGTACCATGTCCGCCAAGTTGCCGCGCCGACCGCTGCTCGCCGCCTTGCCTCTCGCCTCGTTACTGATCGGCGCTCGCGCCAACGCCCAGAGCGATATGATGAAAATTCAGAAACACATCTTCACTGTCAAATCTTTCCGCCTCGAAAGCGGCGTCGTGATGCCCGAGGTCGCCATCGCCTACGAGACCTACGGCACGCTGGCGCCAGACGGCCGCAACGCCGTGCTGCTGACTCACGGCTTCACCTCGAGCCAGCACATGGCCGGCCGCTACGCCGAAGGCGGTGCGGAGGGCTCGTGGAACGGCCTGGTCGGCCCCGGCAAAGCGATCGACACCGACAGGCTGTTCGTTGTGTCGTCCAACATGCTGGGGTCGTCCTACGGCTCGACCAGCCCGGCGCATCTCAATCCCAAGACGGGCAAGGTCTACGGCCCGGACTTCCCCGAGATCACCCTGGTCGACATCGTCAATGCCCAGAAGGCGTTGCTCGACAGCATCGGCGTGAAGCACCTGGTGGCGGTCGCCGGTCCGTCGTTCGGCGGCTACCAGACCTTCCAGTGGGGCGTGAGCTATCCCGACTTCATGGACGGTCTGGTGCCGGTCGTCAGTGCGCCCAAGGGCTCGGGCAGCGAGGCTGCGGTGAAGTCGCTGATCGACACCCTGGCCAAGGACCCGCACTGGAACGGCGGCTGGTACTACGAGAATGGCGGCATCACGGGCGTGCTCACCGAGATGCGGGTGGCGACACTCAGGCGCTATGGCATCGACAGCCAACTAGCCGCGCAATTCCCCGACAAAGCCCAGCGCGACGCCGAGATCGCCAAGCGCGCGCTCGCCTGGGCCAAGGCCTTCGACGGCAATTCGCTGGTCGTTCTGCGCCGCGCCAGCGTGCGCTTCAATGCCGAGAAGGACTTCGCCAAGACCAAGGCCCCGGTGCTCTATGTTCTGTCGCGCACCGACAAGGTCTTCCCGCCCTCGATTGCGCCGGATGTCACGGCCAAGATGAAGGCAGCCGGGATCAACGCCCAGTATTTCGAGATCGACAGCGAGCTCGGCCACTCCGCCTCTGGCCTCGACGCCGCCAAATGGGCGCCCACGCTTAAGGCCTTCGTGGCGAGCCTCGACAAGCGCAGCTAGCGCCCGTCCCGTCAGCCGTCACTCCTGCGGATAACGCCACGGCTTGGCAGGCTGGGCCGCGCCCTCATCGATGGTCCATTGCGGCAAAGCGAGGCCCGGCGCCACGTCGCTGAAGACCATGCGGACGCGCGTGCCGATGCCGACACGTCGCACCGTCTCCGGCGGCGCCAACCCGCCGTCCGGCGTCGCGAGATTGCCGACGACGCGCAGCGCCTCGTGCTCGCCGGGCTTGCCCTTCTGCGTGTCGAGATCGACCAGCAGGACGAGATAGGGCGTGTGCGCCTTGAAGGCCGGCTGAATGGCGTGATGGACTTCGGTGTAGGAGTGGACGGCGCCGCGCGCATCGACCGGCACCCATTCCGACTCCGGGTTGGCGCACCACGGACAGGCCGTGGTCGGCGGGTAACGCACCAGGCCGCAGGCACCGCACTTCTGCAGATGAAAATCGTGCGCAGCGCAGTGTTTGAAATACGCCAGGTTCTCGACGTCGAGATCGTTCACGTCGAGCGGCATACCGAGATAGGTTGCTTGCAGTGCCATGATCCGCTCCCCTGCGTCGCGTTCCGCGACCTAGTCGTTCCGCATGACCATGGCCGAGCCGGTGCCGGGGTTGGCCCAGCCCATATTGGCCGTCACTTCGCATTTCTTGACCTGCCGGCAACCGCCTTCGCGGTAGTCGTAGGTGTGCCGGCGCTTGCCATCGGGTCCCATGGGACAGGAATCGTCGGCATCGTGGCGCAGCTGACGCACGTTCTCGATCACCATGTTCAGCCCGTGCGTGTAACCCTCGTTCAGATGACCGCCGCTGGTGTTGTTGGGGCGCCGCCCGCCGAGGCGGATCGTGCCGTCGCTGACATAGGCGCCGCCTTCGCCTTTCTTGCAGAAACCGTAATCCTCGAGCTGCAGCATCGCCGTGAAGGTGAAGGCATCGTACGAGCCGGTGACGTCGATATCCTCCGGCCCGACCCCGGCGTTGGGCCACAGGATCTCGCGCGCATAATGGCCGGCGACCGTCGAGATCGGTCCGTCCTGGTAGTGCATATCGGTGCGTGGTTTGCTGCAGCGGCCGACGACGCCGCGAATCAATGTGCGGGGATGGCGGCAGTCGCGGGCGCGCGCGGCAGTGGTCACGACGAGCGCCGTGCCGTTGTCGGTCTCGACGCAACAATCCAGCAGATGCAACGGCTTGCAGATGATGCGGCTGGCGAGCACTTCGGCGACGCTCACCCGCTTCTTGTAGAAGGCCTTGGGATTGTTCGAGGCGTGCTCGCTGTGGATCGCCTTGACGGCGGCGACCTGCTCGGGCCGCGTGCCGTAGTCGTACATGTGGCGCATGAAGGTC
The DNA here is from genome assembly GCA_003153415.1 of Rhodospirillales bacterium. GTDB lineage: Bacteria > Pseudomonadota > Alphaproteobacteria > Reyranellales > Reyranellaceae > Reyranella. Next base: position 17,216 of record PLYQ01000161.1, read on the forward strand.
GGGCTGAACATCTGGCCGGCACTCTGCCAGCCGTAGGAACGAGAATGCAGCATATCGCCCGATACTGGCGCCACCGCACGCGCGCCGGTGCCGCCGATGCGGACCTGGGAGAAGCCGTTCATGGCGCGAAAGATCACCACGACCTTGCACATGCCGGCCTCGATCAGGCCCATCGCCATGCCGACCAGCGCCTCGGTCGAGGAGCCGCCGCCGAACACATCCATGTAGAAGCTCGGCCTTATGCCAAGGTCGCCGGCGATGAAGGTCGAGAAGGTCGAATCGCCCGACTGGTAGGACAGCATGCCGTCGACATCGGAGGGCTTGAGGCCGGCATCCTCGATGGCATTGCGCACTGCCCACGTCCCCAGCGCGCGCGTCGTCACGCCGGAGCCGCGCATATAAGTCGTCTCGCCAACGCCCACGATGGCGTACTTGTCGCGCAGATATTTGGGACTTGTGGTGTCGGTTTCAGCCGGCATCGGCATGGCGTCCTCCCTCGCTCGATCGCGAGACGGTACAATACGACGAAGCCGGAATTTCGGTCTTATGCCACGATCCGTGCAATTCCGTTGGGCGGCCCGCCTTTGCGGGGCATGGACGGCATGCGCCGTGCCGGCATCGCCGAGGCCTGAAACCCGATCCGGCCCGCTACCCCTTCACCGCCCCAGCGGTTAGACCCGACGACATATACCTGCGGAAAGCATAGTAGATCGCCGCCGGCGGCAGGGCGTAGATGAAGCCCGCTGTCATCAGCAGTTCCCACGGCGAATCGTCGGCCGACAGGAAGTTGCCCAGTGCCACCGGGAGCGTGATTGCCGTCTCGCGCGACAGCAGCAGGAAGGCGTAGAGATATTCATTCCAGGCCAGCAGCAGCGCGTAGGTGCCGACGGCGATCAGCGACGGCACCATCAGCGGAATATAGACCAGGCGGAAGAGCTGGAAGGGCGAGGCGCCGTCGATCAGCGCCGCCTCGTCGAGTTCCACGGGAAGCTTGTCCGACGCCTGGCGCAGGATCCAGATGGCGTAGGGCGACGCCACCGTCACCATCGCCAAGATGAGCGCCCAGTCGTTGTTCAGCAGGCCGTACATGCCCATGGTCTTGTACATCGGCACGGCGAGGAAGGCGGCGGGAATGAAGTAGGTGAACAGCGCCAGGTTCATCACCAGCCTTCCGCCCTTCATGCGCAGCCGGCTGATCGCAAAGGCCGCCGCCGAGGCGATCATCAGGGTGAGCACGGCGGTAGCGCAGGAGATCGCCAGCGAATTCCACATTTGCCGCCAGAAATGATAGAGGAAGTGGTGTTTCTGCCCGAACACGATCTCGAAATTGCGAAGGGTCGGATGCGCCGGCCAAAGCTGGCCCGAGAAGGCTGCATCCTTGGGCGAAATCGCGAACAGGAACATGTGGTAGATCGGAATCAGCGTCCACAGCAGGACCGGGATGCCGACCAGCAGCAGCCCGGCCTCGGTGCTGACGCCTCGCATGAGTTTGCTGCGCGTCATCGCGAGAGCCGCTTCATCATGAAGTAGACCAGCGGCAGGATCAGCGGCAGGGCGCAGACGATGGATGCCATCGCCATGCCCAGCTGGTCGAGACGAAGATAGCGGATGCCTAAAGTGGCCAGCACATGGGTGAGATCGGCTGGTCCGCCGCCGGTCAGCAAGTAGACGCTGTTGAAGTCGCCGACCGTGAAGATCATCGAGAGCAGCGTGCAGGTCACATAAAGCGTGCTGATCGACGGCCAGGTGATGTAGCGGAAACGATGCCAGGCGCCGGCGCCGTCGACCGAGGCCGCTTCGTAGATCTCGCCCGGGATGGCGAGCCGGCCGGCCAGCAGGATCAGGGTCCAGAACGGCAACGACTTCCAGATATGGACGACCATGGAGAGCGACAGCGCCAAGATCGGATCGTTCAGCCAGTTCGGGCCGTCGTCGCCGGTCAGCGAGAAGATCAGCGTGTTGATCACGCCCCATTCGGGGTTGAGCATGAAGCGCACGGAGATGATGGTCGGGATCGATGGCACCGCCCAGGGCAGCACGAAGAGCACCGCCAGCACCTTCACCCACCAGCGCTTGTGAGTGAAGAAACCCGAAAGGAAGAGCGCGATCACCATCTTCACGTTGATCGCCACGACCAGGAACACCAGCGTGTTCACCACCGTGCGCAGGAAGATCGGATCGTTCGCGAGCTGGACGTAGAGCTGCGGGTCGCGCGCCAGCCAGAAGGCATAGCCCACCGGGAAGACCACGAAACCCAGGAAGATCGCCATATAGGGCGCCACGAACAGCAGACCCCAGGCCTGCCGCTGCGACAGGGCAAAGCCGGCCCGTCGGGGAAGCTCCCGGCGGGCCGCTTCGTCGATCGCTGCTGCCGTCATACGCGTACTCTAGCGCGACAGGATCAGCCCATCATAATCATCCGGCCACTTCCTTGATGCGGGCGATCAGCTCGTCGACCGCCTTGTCAACCGGAACCTTCTCGTTCACCACGCGGTTCATCGCCTTCGCCCAAGCGTTCTCGTTGTTGAGGATGGTGAACTTGTAGTTCTTGGTGAACTCGAAGGGCAAAGTACCGGCCATGAACTGGTCATAGACCGCCTTGCGATGCTTGTCGGCCTGCCAGAACGGGCTCTTCTGGCTTTCCTTGGTGACCGGGAACCAGCGGCCGAGGGCGCCCTCGACGTAGGGACGGAGGTTGTCCTCCTCGAGCAGGAACTTCAGGAACTCGCGTGCCCGCACCTTGTTCTTGGAGTCCTGGAAGATCACGCCGATCTTGACCGCGGCGCGATAGTTCATCGGCGAGCCGTCAGGCTTCTTGGGAAAGCCCGCCGTGGCGATCAGCTCGTCGTAGGCCTTGCGGCCGGCAGCACGCTGCTCGGCGCTAAGCTGCTCGTTGTTGGCGTCGTCGAGCCATTTGGCAGCGATCGAGATCGTGTAGTTGTGCGTCATGACGATCGTGCGGTTGTGGAAGGCGACGTTGTTGTCGGGGTCCTTCCAGGTCGTCGACGAGGGCGGCGTGCAGCCCTTGATGTAGGGGTCGGTGTAGTCCCTCAGCGCATTGACCAAACCCGCCTTCACCTTGGGATCGTCGACCAGCAGCTTGCCGTTGTCGTCAACCAGCTTGACGTTGTAGGCGTCGACCCAGCTCAGGAACGACTGGAACGAGTCGGTCGATTCGACGCCCATCGGGAAGCCGGTGCCGTAGACGCGGCTGCTGGTGGCCTTTCGGTAGGCCGGCTGCACCTTGTCGCACCAGAACGACCAGTATTCCTTCCAGGTGCCGGGAATGTCGCTTTCCTTGAAGCCGGCCTGGCCCAGCATGTCCTTCCAGTACTGGATATGCAGGGTCTGCTGCTTCAGCGCGAAGCCGTAGTAGGCCTTCTTCTTGGTCTTGTCGTTAAAGAGGTAGGCGGTCTCGATGGTGACCGGCGAGAAGCGGGCCTTCATCGGCTCGATCACGTCGGAGATGTCATCGAGCTTGCCGTCGAACGCCCATTTGCCGGCGACCTGCACGTCGTAGGTGTCGGAATAGGCGATGTCGGGGGGCGAGCCGGAATCCAGCGCCGCCACCGACTTGGGGATCATGTCCTGCACGGCGTATTGCGAGAGCTCGACCTTGACGCCAGTCTTGGCCTCGTACTTCTTGATGGCGGCATAGAGCGCATCGTCTTCGGACTTGTAGAAGCCCTTGACCCACCACACAGTCAGCTTCTCCTGGGCGAAACCCGGGGCTGCGGAAAAGGCGATTGCCATAGAAGCTGCCAGGGCGGCAGCGCCGGCCAATACGCGTCTCATCTGTTTCTCCCAATAGTTGTCTGACAACTTATTGTCGTTAGTGTTATCAGCCCGCCAGCCGGGAGTCGAGAAAAGAGCACTCAGCGCTGATCGGATGAGCCCATCCGGCGAAATTCGCCTAGTCCGCGCGAATGCCGGCCTGGCGGATCACTTCCGACCATTTCTTGCAGTCGGCGACGCGCAGCGCCTACCATACCCGCCGCATGATCTCGTTCACCCGCCGCACCGCGATTGCCGGACTCTCCTTGTTGCCGCTGGCATCCGCCCGCGCCCAGGCCGTCGATTTTCCCTACCGGCCGCTGCGCTTCGTCGTGGGCTTTCCGCCGGGCGGTCCCAACGATCTCCTGGCGCGCATCATCGCGCCCGGCATCGGCGAACGGCTGAAACGCTCGGTCGTCGTCGAGAACCGGGCGGGCGCCAACGGCGAGATCGCCGCCAATTCGGTGGCCAAGGCACCACCCGACGGCAGCGTCTTCATGCTGGGTTCGAACGGATCGACTACGATCGCGGCGGCGCTCAACCGCAACCTGCCCTACGACGTGCGCATCGACTTCGCCGCGGTGGCGCCGGTCGGCACCAATCCCATGCTGCTGGTGGCGCGCCCCAATCTGCCGGCCAACGACGTGGCCGAGCTTCTGGCACTGGCCCGCAGCAAACCGGGCAAGCTGAACGGCGCGTCGGCCGGTGCCGGCGGCGCGACGCATCTGGCGCTCGAGCTCTTCAAGTCGATGGGCAAGGTCGACATCGTGCACGTGCCCTACAAAGGCGGCGGGCCGGCGATGGCTGATGTAATGGCAGGGATGGTCGACCTCTATTTCGGCGGTCTTTCGACGGCGCTGCCGCACGTCAAGACGGGCAAGCTGGGCGCTCTCGGCCAGACGGCGGCGATGCGTTCCGCCGCCGCACCCGACATCCCCACCATCGCCGAGGCGGGCCTGCCGGGTTACGAGTGCGCGATCTCCTATGGCGTCTTCCTGCCGGCGGCCACACCGAGCGTACTGATCGAGCGCCTGCACGGCGCCGTCGACGCCACCATCCGATCGCCCGAGATCGCGCGCAAATTCATCGAACTAGGCGCCGACCCGCAATTCGGCACGCCGGCCGAGTTCTCGGCCTACATCGCCAATGACCTCGCGAAGTGGGCCCGCCTCGCCAAGGAGGCGGGCCTCAAGGCCGAATAGCTATTTGACCGAAGAGAAGGCGGTCGGCGTCAGCATCTGGACGGCGACGTTCTCCACGATCGCGCCGTCCTTCTCGGTCTCGGCGCGCTTGGCGTGCCATTCCGGATCGGCTGCAAAGGCGTTCCACTTCTTCTCGCGGTCGGCCAGCGATTCCCAGGCGAGGAAGTAGGTCAGCTCCTGGTTGGAGTCGCCGATCAAGGTGGTGAAGAAGCCGGCCTGCTTGATGCCGTGCTTTTCCCAGATCTTGAGCGTGATGGTGGCGAAGCGGTTGAGCAGCGCCGGCAGGCGGCCCGGTATGCAGCGATAGACACGCATTTCGTAGATCATCGTTTTCTCCCTTTAATAGTTGTCGTTGAAGCGAGGAGCGAAGCCGCTCCCCTTGTGGTCGATGTGGCAGGTGAAGGGTGCGCCGAAGTGGCAGGGCATCAGCAAGGCACCGCTACCAGCGCAATGCTCCAGCGCCGCGCGGCGGCTCTTGCGGGCATTGACCTGGTCGAGGCAGGCGAAGCTGTTCCACTCGGGGTTAAAGACCTGCACGGCGTGGTGCAGGATATCGCCACAGAACAGCGCCTTCTGGCCCAGCGACTCGAATTTGACGGCGATGGTTCCTGGCGTATGACCCGGCGCCGGTTCGACACTGAGGTTCTCGTCGAGTGCTGCGGCACCGGAGACCATCTGGGCGAGGCCCGCCTCCACGACCGGCAGGACGGAGTCGCGGAACGAGCCGGCATTGGCCGGCCCTTTCTGCGGATCCTTGTCGAGCTTCTCGTAGAAGTCGAAATCCTCTCGGCTCCACACATATATGCCGTTTTTGAAGGTCGGTACCCACTTGCCATTGTCGAGTTGCGTGTTCCAGCCGACATGATCGACGTGCAGGTGGGTGCACATCACCATGTCGATCTGGTCGGGTTTGACGCCCGCCGCGGCGAGCCGCTCGAGGTATTGGGTCTGCATCATGTCCCACTTGGGCCGGTGCGGGCGCGGCTTGTGGTTGCCCACGCAGGTGTCGATCAGGATGCGCTTGCCGCCGACCTTGAGCAGCCAGCTGTGGATGCTGAGTTTCAGCCAGCCCGAGGCTTCGTCGTAGTGGTTAGGCACCATCCAGTCGCGATGCTGGCGCGCCGTCTCGGGCGTCCAGTCGGCAAAGAACTTCGTGGCTTCGAAGTTGGGCTCGTAGGTCTCCTCGATGCGCGTTGCCGTGGCGCCGCCAAGCTTCACTTCGACCATGCTGTTCCCCCGCCCCCGGATCGGCAGCTTAGCGTTGCCTGCCGGCTGCCGGAAAGGCCGGCATTTCGCCCTAAGAACGACGGCCGGCGCCGGCGAATCAGAGCCGGTTCCTGCTCATGGCATAGCGGCGGGCGATCTCGGCGGTGACGGCGCCGACCGGCGGCAGGACAATCAGCAGGATCATGAAATGGATGCCCACCGATCTGCCTTCGAGGGTCTTGGGCATCAGCGTGCCGGCAGCGGCGCCAACGAGCATGTACACGCCGGCGAAGAACACGCCGATGATCACGCCGAGCGCAAACGCCCAATGGCGCGCCGGCGCCCAGGCGTAGCCGGCTGCGAAGCTCACGATGAACACGACGACGACACTAATACCGGCGCCGATGCTCTCCACGAAACGCTCCTTCACTCGGTTCTCGACTCACGAGTCTACGCGGTCGAAACTGCCCATCGTGTGGAACTTTGTATCAAAAGCATGATCTACGAAACGAGCAAACGCGCATGACTGAAGAGCTTACGTGGCTGACGGCGTTCGAAATCTCCCGCCGCTACGCGCGCGCCGATCTTTCGCCGGTGGAAGTGGTGAACCAAACCCTGGCTCGTGCCGAACGCTTGCAGCCTCACTTCAACTTTCTTGTCCTGAGCGATCCGGAAGGCGCACGCGCAGCTGCTCGGGCGTCGGAGGCGCGCTGGAAAAAAGGCGAACCGCTGTCGCCGCTCGACGGCGTGCCGACCTCGATCAAGGACACAACGAACGTCAAGGGCTGGCCGACGCGCCTCGGTTCTCACGCCACCGACGAGACACCGGTGACCGAAGACGCGCCGGTGGTCGCCCGCCTGCGCGCCGCCGGCATGGCGATCCTCGGCAAGACCACGACGCCGGAGTTCGGCTGGAAGGCGCTCACCGATTCGCCCTTGCAGGGCACGACGCGTAGCCCGTGGAGCCTAAAACACTCGCCCGGCGGTTCGTCGGGTGGCGCCTCAGCGATGACGGCCGCCGGCGTGGCGCCATTCAATCACGGCAATGACGGCGGCGGCTCGATCCGCATTCCCGCCGCCCACACCGGCCTGGTGGGACTAAAGCCTTCCTACGGGCGCATCGCGCAATATCCCGCCGACGGCCCGTTCGCCGACGTGGTCAGCCAGGGCGTGCTGGCGCGCTCCGTGCTCGACACGGCGCTGGCCTTGAACGCCACCGCCGGGCCCGATGCCCGCGACTGGCGTTCACTTCCCGCCGATCCGCGCGACTACACGGTCGGCCTGGACGACGGCGTGCGTGGCTGGAAGGTCGGACTCAGTCTCGACTTCGGCCACGTCAAGGCCGATCCGGATGTGCGTGAGCTCGTGGCTGCCGCAGCCCGGCGCTTCGAAGCACTGGGGGCGCATGTCGAGGACGTGGGTCCGCTGATCGAACCGCTGCAGAACTCCTTCGAACCGTTGTGGATCGGCAGCTTCGCCACGCGCTTGCGCCAGATCCCGAGCCAGCTCCACGGCAAGCTCGATCCCGGCTTCCGCGCCGCTGCGGAAAAGGGCCTGGCGATCACGCTGGCCGACTACGCGAAGGCCTACGAGGCTAAGTCCAAGCTCGCGCGCGACATGGCACTGTGGCACCGCAAGTACGACCTGTTGCTGGCTCCGGTGACGCCGACCGCCGCGCCGCCAGTCGAGACGCTCTACAACTCCGACGCGTTCCCGCGCTGGACCAAGGGCGCGCCCTATACCCTACCCTGCAATCTTACCGGACAGCCGGCCGCGTCCATGCCTGCCGGCCTCACGACGGCCGGCCTCCCGGTTGGCCTGCAGATCATCGGCCCGCCCCGTGCCGACCATCTCGTGCTGCGCGCCATGCGCGCCTACGAAAGCGCAGCGAACTGGACGTGGCCCCTAGATCGAGTCCTGAAGACGCTGGCGACATAACTTTACCAACCTTGCCTTGGTCGAATTTTCAAATCGGCAACAAAATTCTGCATGATTCCTCGGGCAGACAGTGGCAAGCTCCGAGCAACTTCAGGGAGAAATTCTACCAAGTCTACTACTAGCAAGACCGCGGTTGCCCCGATCGTCGTGACGTCCGAAGCGGAACTCAACAAGGCGATTGCCGTCATCAATGCCAGCGGCCAAAGCACGACGATCGACGTCCAGCGCAGCTTCACGCTGACTGGCAACGCCACGGCCATCACGGCGAGCCTGACCATGCTCAGTTCGAACGGCAGCGCAATCGACGATGGCGGCTTCGTGTTGCTCGACATCAGCAACGGCGCGATCGTTGGCGTCGCGTTGCAGGCCGCCGGCAGCGGTACCAATGCCGTTCACGGACAGGGAGAAAACACCACACTCAAGGGACTGACAGGCGGCGCCGTTGCTGCCGTCGATATGGACGACGGCGGCTTGTTGATCGTCGACAACGGTCAGACCTTCAAGACCGGCGCGGTCAAACTTCTGTCGCCTTTCGGCTGCGAAGCCGTGATCCGCGGCACTCTCGACAATTCCGGCCCCATGTTCGTGGTACAAGGCACGGTGAACGTCGGCGGCGGACAAATGGGCGACCTCGATGTCGCCTATCAGTCCTTTCTCACGATCAAACCCAACACCGTCTTCAAAGCCGGCAAGGTGAAGGTCCGACTGGAATCCCAGATCCTTTCCGATGGCACCGGCACGTTGGTGACTGATGGCCCGCTGATGGTCTACGGCGTCGGGTGGAGGCACAGCCCGGCACAGGTTCTTGGCATGAACGTCGGCGACATCACCTTGATCGAGCTGGGAACCTTCGGTAGCACGCAGTCCAGCCATGGCACACCCGGCGGCTCGGCCGGCGCCGTCACCAATATCAGCGGCCTATTCGAGCTGGGTCACGAGGGCCTCTGGACCATCGGCAGCTACACGCAGCAAACCGGCGGCACCCTCAAGATCCACTTGCCCGACTTCAGCGGCAAGGCGCCGTTCCTGAACATCAGCGGCAAGGCCACCTTCTCGGGCGGCAAGGTCGCTATCGGACCGGACATTTACTACCTTCCGCCGGGCACACAGAATCAGAAGATCAAACTGATCACGGCGGCGGGCGGATTGTCGCCAAGCAACCTGAGCAGCTTGGTGACGTTCTCGGCCTTTCCGACGGGCATCACACCGTCCCTGCTGCAGGACGCCAACAATCTCTATCTGATCTTGACCGTGACCGGCTGACGGGCGCGCCTACGAGAGCAGCGCCGGGTGGACATGGCAGCAAGCGAAGGTGCTGGAGACGGTGGCCAAGCTCTGAGGCGCTTGCTCAGTCCAAATCGAGCCCGTTCATGCCGGCGTTCTTACGCGCCTTCTTGGCGAGCTCGGTCAGGATCTTGCCGGCCTGGCGGGGATCGAGGATCGGTTTAGCCTCGGGGCCCTTGTGCCAACCCTCGGCCACGGCGAACTGGCCGTTGCCGGCCTGGAAGACGCGGCCGGTGATCTCGCGGCTTTCCTCGCTCACCAGCCAGGTCGAGACCGGCGCGATCCACTTCGGGCTGCGCGTCTCCTTGTCCTCCTCGGTGTAGGTGCGCAGGTCCTCGGTCATGCGCGTGAAGGCCGACGGCGAGATCGAGTTCACCGTGACGCCGTAGCGGCCGAGCTCGCGCGCGGCGATGACGGTGAACGACGCGATGCCGGCCTTGGCCGCGCCGTAGTTGGTCTGGCCGATATTGCCGTAGATGCCCGACACCGACGTGGTGGTGATGATGCGGGCATCGACCGAGCCGCCCTTGGCCTTGGCCTGGTCGCGCCAATAGGCCGCGGCGTGACGCGCCGGCGCGAAGGTGCCCTTGAGATGCACTTTGATCACGGCGTCCCACTCGTCCTCGCTCATATTGACCAGCATGCGGTCGCGCAGGATGCCGGCGTTCAGCACCACGGCATCGAGCTTGCCGAAGACCGAAACGGCCTGGTCGACCATGCGCTTGGCGCCGTTCCAGTCCGAGACGTCGTCGCCGTTGGCCACCGCCTCGCCGCCCTTGGCCTTGATTTCGTTGACGACCTGCTGGGCGGCGCTGACGTCGGTGCCCTTGCCCGAGCGGTCGCCGCCCAGGTCGTTCACCACCACCTTGGCGCCATGTTCGGCCAGCATCAGGCAGTGTTCGCGGCCCACTCCGCGGGCCCCACCGGTGACGATCGCCACCCGTCCCTCGCACAATCTTGCCATTGCTCCCTCCCGTCTTTTGCGTGTCTGGTAACGGCGTTCCTAGGCTAGTCTAGCGGCCTACCGAGGAGGATCGCCATGGACACCCTACCGCTCGTTGCCCCCGAACAGGTCGGCCTTTCCGCAGCGCGGCTCGACCGCGTGCGCAAATGGATGCACAGCTGGGTCGACAGCGGAAAGCTCGCCGGCATGGTGGTCTGCGTCATGCGCAAGGGCGAGCTCGCTTTCGCCGAGACCCATGGCAAGGCCGACCTCGAGCGCAACAAGCCGATGCGGCCCGACACCATCTTCCGCATCTATTCCATGTCCAAGCCGCTGACCTCGACGGCGATCATGATGCTCTACGAGGAGGGCCGCTTTCAGCTCGANNCGCGCCAAGGACGGCGTCGAGTTCGGCACCGCCGAGACCAGCCTCAAGCAGGTCGTCGACAAGCTCGCGACATTTCCGCTGATCGCCCAGCCAGGCAAGGCGTGGAACTACTCGGTTGCCACGGACGTGCTGGGCTATCTGGTCGAGGTCATCTCAGGCCAGCCCTTCGAGACCTACCTGGTCGACAACGTCATCAAGCCGCTCGGCATGGTCGACACGAACTTTTTCGTGCCGAAAGAAAAGCACGAGCGCTTCGCCGCCAACTACCAGGCCGGCGCCGGCGGCAAGCTCGAATTGCTCGATGATCCCGGCAAGAGTCGCTACCTCAACCCACGCAAGGTGAACTCGGGCGGCGGCGGGCTGGTCTCAACGGCATCGGACTATCTCCGTTTCTGCAAGTTCATGCTGAACAAGGGCGAGCTCGAGGGCGTGCGCCTGCTCGGCCGCAAGACAGTCGAACTCATGACCATGAACCACCTCAAGGGCGACATGGCCGACATGGGTATGCCGCGCTTCAGCGAATCGACCTACTACGGCGTCGGCTTTGGCCTGGGCTTCTCGGTCATGATCGATCCGGCCAAGGCGCATATCCTGGGCTCGCCCGGCGAATATGCCTGGGGAGGCGCCGCCTCGACGGCGTTCTGGTGCGATCCTGCCGAGGACATGGCCGTCGTGATGCTGACCCAGCTCATGCCCTCCTCGACTTACCCGATCCGCCGCGAGCTGCGGGTACTCACTTATCAAGCGATCGTCGATTGAGACCCATCATGCGCAACACAGGGCCGATCACCGTCACCAAGCTCCATCCGCTGTTCGGGGCGGAAGTCTCGGGCATCGACATCACGCGGCCGCTAAGCGCGCGCGAGTTCGGGCCGATACATGCCGCCTTCGAGGAGCACTCGGTGCTGCTGTTCCGCGACCAGCCGATGGATGACGACAAGCAGATCGTGTTCAGCGAAAATTTCGGCCCGCTCGAAACCACCGGCAGCGCCAACCCCGCCGCCGGCACCAAGTTCCAGCGCCAGTCCAACCTCGACATCATGACCGGCGAGCCGATCCCGCCCGACGACATGCGGATGATCTACCAGAAGGCCAACTACTTCTGGCACACCGATTCATCGTTCAAGCGTATCCCGTCGCTGTGCTCGATCCTGACGGCGCGCCTCTGCCCGCCGGAAGGCGGCAACACCGAATTCCTGTGCATGCGCGCAGCATGGGAAGCGCTGCCGCCGGCGCTGCAGGCGACAGTCGAGCCGCTGGTCGCCGAGCATGCGCTCGAATATTCGCGTAACCGGGTGCAAAAGGGGATCCTGAGCGCCAAGGCGCTGGCCGAGCTGCCGCCGGTCAAGCAGCGCCTGTACCGCGACAACCCGATCAACGGCCGTCGCGCACTCTATATCGGCGCCCATGCCGGCCACATCGTCGGTTGGCCCAAGGCGACCGGTGAGGCGCTGCTCTATGAACTCGGCCAGCGCGCCCAGCAGCCGGAGTTCGTGCTGTCGCATGCCTGGCGCGAAGGCGACGTCATCGTGTGGGACAATCGCGCGGTGCTGCATCGCGCCACCTACTACGACCCCGTCAAGCACAAGCGCTTCATGCAGCGCACCACCATCGGCGGCGATTCTCCGACGGTCCCTCAATAAGAGATGGCTGAACCGCCGGTCGCCCCATCCCTGCCCGACGGAATGCCGACCGGCCTGCCGCGCAAGCTGGCGGTGGCGACCATCACCATCGGCCTGTCGATGTCGGTGCTCAGCAACTCGATGACCAACCTGGCGCTGCCCTACATCGCCCACGACCTCGCGATCTCGGCGGAAAGCTCGATCTGGATCGTCAATGCGAGCCAAATCTCCCTGATGGTCATGTTGCTGCCGGTCGCGGCACTGGCCGACATCGTGGGCTATCGCCATATCTATCGCTTCGGGCTGGCGCTGTTCTGCCTCGCCTCGCTGGGCTGCGTATTCGCACCGACGCTCGCCTGGCTGATCGCCGCCCGCACCATCCAGGGCCTGGGGGGTGCCGCGATTATGGCGATCCAGCCCGCCCTGGTGCGTTCGATCTACCCCCGAGCCATGCTTGGTCGCGGCCTCGGCTTCAACACCACGGTCGTCGCCACTTCGCTCGCCGCCGGGCCATCGATCGGTGCTGCTCTGCTGAGCGTCGCGTCCTGGCCGTTGCTGTTCGGCGTCTACGTCCCGCTCGGCGTCATCTCCTTCGTGCTGGCCGAGCGCTATCTGCCACACACCACGCATGTCCATCGGCCGTTCGACGTCTTGTCGGCAATCATGTCGGGCATCACCTTCGGACTGCTGATTTTCTCGATCGACGGCATGGCGCACGGCCATGCCTGGTGGGTGATCCTGGCCGAACTCGGCACGGCGGGCCTGCTCGGCACCTTGTTCGTGCGGCGCCAGACCCGGCTCGCCGATCCGATGATGCCGATCGACGTCTTCAAGCGTCCGGTGTTCGCGCTGTCGATCTCGGCCGCGAGTTGCACCTTCACCGCGCAGGGCCTGGCCTTCGTCAGCTTGCCCTTCTTCTTCCACACCGTGCTGGGCCGCACCGCCACTGACACCGGCATCCTGCTGACGGCCTGGCCGCTGGCGCTGGCCGGCATGGCGCCGATCGCCGGCCGCCTCGCCGACCGCCATCATGCCGGCTTCCTGGGTGCCATCGGCCTCACCAGCATGACGGCCGGCCTGGTGCTCATGGCGCTACTGCCGGCCGACCCCTCGAGTGCCAACATCATGTGGCGGCTGGTGCTGTGCGGCGCCGGCTTCGGCATTTTCTCCGCACCAAACAACCGCCTGATGATGAATTCCGTGCCGCGGGACAGGAGCGGCAGCGCGGGCGGCATCATCGCCTCGGCGCGCACGCTCGGTCAGACGATGGGTTCGGCTCTGGTGGCGCTGATGTTCGGCCTGTTCGATTTCTCCAGCGGCGGTGCCGGCGAGGCAGCGCGCGCCGCCATCTGGCTTGCCGCGGCCTTTGCTGGCGTGGCGCTGGTCGTCGGCAGCTTCAGGATGCGGCTGCAACGCTAGAGCATTCGCCTGCTGAGA
>PLYQ01000315.1 GCA_003153415.1 Rhodospirillales bacterium
GGTCGAGACGGCCACCAAGTGCAACAGGCTCAGCCAAGCCTGTATTGGAGTCGGGATACTATTCCAGTTGGCGTGATGATATGACCGGCTCGTAGACCTTGTGGGGATGGCCGGATATGGAGCGTCGGAAATTCATCAAGAGCACCGGCATGGGTGTAGCGGGCGTCGCTGCCGCATCGCTGGTTGCTGAGGCGGCGGTCGCACAAGGTGCGGGGCAAATGGGAAATGCCGGAAAGCCAGCCTTCGGCGTAAATCACGAATGGGGTAAGCTCCGCGAGGTCGTCATCGGCATCTCGCCGGCCGAGGACTTCGTCGTGTTCTACGAAGACTCGCAACGCTGGCTGATCCCGCCTGGAGACGAGTTCAGCCGCAAGTATGCGGGCCGACGCCTGATCGACATCGATGCCGATTGGGCCAAGCGCATCGAGCGTCAGGCCGATGCCTTGGCCGAGCTGGTGGCACGCGAAGGCGTAACGGTACATCGCCCGGAACGGCTGCACGGCGACGAGCGCACTTTCCTCGCGCCCAATGGAGAAGGCGCCCAGCTTTATCCGCGTGACCCCATGATCGTAGTCGGCACCCACGTGATAGAGACGTCGCTTCGCCTGAAATGCCGCCAGCGTGAGCGCTATGGATTGCGTCCCATCATCAAGAAGATGGCGGCCGAACGCGGCGCACAATGGTCGAGCGTGCCGCTCGGATCGCCCGCCTGCGTCGACGGTCCTTTCCTCGAAGGCGGCGACACGTTGCTGAACGGCTACGAGATATATGTCGGCATTTCGGGTTGCGCCTCGGACATGACGGGCGTCGACTGGTTACAGGCCCTGCTTGGGGCGCGCTATCGCGTCATTCCGGTGGCGCTGCGCTCGAACGTCCTGCATCTCGACTGTGCGCTTGGCCTGGTTAAGCCTGGCCTGCTGGTGTGGTGCCCGGAGAAGCTGATCGACGGCCTGCCCATGTCGTTGCGCGATTGGGACGCCATTGTCGTCTCCAAGGACGAGGCCAACCTTCTGGCGACCAACGGGCTGATCCTCGAGGAAGGCCGCATGATCGTCGATGCCGACAACAAGCGTGTCATAGGAGAACTGCACAAGCGGGGCGTCGATGTGATCCCGCATCAGTTCGACGGCCCAATCATCTGCGGCGGGAGCCTGCGTTGCGCGCACCATCCGCTGCTGCGGGAAAGCGCGCTAACTTAACCGTCGTGTTTGCTGCGCTGCATGATTCCGTTGTTGGCACCTATGAGACCTGCCACCGAACCCCGAGGATGTCTGCTAGTCGGGGTAGACCGGACGTGTCGGTTAGAAGGTCAATACGACGCGCCTGACCCAAAGCGGACATGGCAGAGCGATTTAGGGCACATGATCCAAGTTTGCCTAGCCTTCACTCGTCAGGCGATGCTAGCCTGATCCGGCGCGACCTTGGCTGAAGGGGATGACAGTGAGCACCCTGCCGACGTTGAACTTTCTCACAGGCAGCGACGACAGCATCGACTATCGCCCCGCGATCAATTCCGCGGGCGTCGCGGTCGTCTTCGAACGGACGCCCATCAAAGGCGGACACACGGTGCTGAACGAGGTCGGCGTTCTCGACGGCGCCGCCGCTCCCGCGGTGTTGCTGTCAGGGGCGTCGTCGGTTCCGCCCTCGCAGACCCGGCCCGATTGGTGCTGGACGACCGACATCATCGCGTTCAACGGGGCAGAGAAAAACACCGGCGTCGTCAGCGTCTGGCAGGTCCCCGGCTACGGCGGCGACCCTCAGCCCATCGCCGGTACGACGGGCTGCTTCTATCCGAGATGGAGCCTCGACGGCAGCTTGTTCGTCACCGAAGACCACTCGACCTCCGCCAAGCCGAAGCCCTGCAATTCGATCTTCTATGCAAACGGCAACCAGAAATGCCCCAATATCGACGGCACTGATGCGGGACAAACGCCGCTGTTTGGCGGCATGCCGGCCGTCGGTCCGAGCGACTTGCCGCAGATCGCCTTTGCCGGACAGCCCAAGCTGGCCGGATGGGGAGATGCGAAATCCACGGTGGCCAAGTACGACGAGAACAAGAACTACATCTTCCTCAACACGTTGAGCGGCAACGGCGTGTACACCAGCGCGCCGATGGAACCGGGCGCCAGCCTGACCACCTATGACCCGAAATACCAGGGGCGTGCGCCGTCCTGGTCGCCCAACGGCAGTACGATCGTCTTCGAGTCCAACCGCGAAGGCAACGGTTACGCGATCTATCTGTACGACCTGAAAGGCAATACCGTCACGCAAGTCACCGACCCCAAGTTCGGCGGCCAGCACGCCAAGTTCTTTCCGGACGGCACAAAGCTGATCCTGTCCATCCATCACCCGGACAAGCCGAAGACGAGGGGAATCGCCTGGGTAAGCATCTGATCCGACAGATTCTCCGAACACGAAGTGTCCAGATTCGACCAAGTGTCGGAAATAGACGTGTCCAAGGGACCGATTCCTTTGCCGCGGAAATACAGCCTGAGCGTTTTCTACGGAACGGTAGGCACCCGAGGAATGTCCGCTCTTGGCACTTTTCGGACCTCGCGCGATGTCCGCGGTGTGGACGCTATTGGGTG
>PLYQ01000158.1 GCA_003153415.1 Rhodospirillales bacterium
GCTTGCCAAAAGCTCGTCCGATCGCGCTTCCAGCGGTCCCACAACTCCCTCTTCTCGGACGCTGTAAACCCTCGATGAAATCTCCGTTCCATCCCACACTCCATCTTTGCCCTTTAAGATAAAGTGTTGCGTCGACCGGTTGAGACCACCGGGTGATTCCGGAAATGCCGCGTCGTTGTTGAAGGTGATACTCGAAAGGACTTTGGCGATTAGGGCGGCTTGGTTCGCAGGGGTCGAAAACGCCCTCTCATGGTGAATCGCCACTTTTGCCATGAGTATCATGAGCATAGTAGTGAGTTCAGCGACGATAATTAAATGTTCTCGCTAGCTGGGGCGCCTAGGTAGTCCGGGTCCCCGCCGGCACAACAACTAGGCGCGGCAAGCCTAGTGGTGCGGCGCTGGTACGGACGCGTGCTCGGACTTGCTGCATGGCGCTTGCTCTAGGTCCGCTTTTCACCTGATAGCTCCGACAGGCCAGACATCCAGGCAGATCCGGGTAGCGCCAATAGGCGACATCCGTCTGCTGGTTGCCTTGCCAAAAGATCCCGTGTTGTTTGGCTAGGTTCCTGGGGACCAGCAAAATGCTAGCGTTCGTTGTCCATTGTTACCTTGTAGGCGGATTGGCGAAGGGCGCAGATCGTGCTTCTACCCCGTAAGTTTCAAATGAACGCCTTTCGGGTGTTGCGCATCTCGTCGGGTGCTTCCCTGAGCGACATTCACAAAGCCGCCGCGAGCATGAGGCGGGCAGCTTCGCTTGGCATCGTGAATACATCCGAAAGCGACCTTCCTCAGTTCGGTGAGGTAGGCCGCACGGAATCAGATATTCGGGCGGCCGTCGGACGTTTAGAACATCCAGTTCAGCGCCTCGGCGAAAGGATATTCTGGTTCCACAAACCGCCTGGCCTTGGCGGTGACACTGTGCCGCTTAGCTCCGATCAGGATCGTTCTTCCGCTCTGGACCACGACGCTGCTCTTTACCAGGTATTTGCGGCAATGCTTGCCGTCGATGACGATAAGGGCTTCGAGCTTTGGGGCAAGGCGCTCAGAGCTTGGTTCAAAACCATATCGAATGACGACTACTGGTCTCTCAATTTGACCCTTGAAGAGCTTGGCGCATTTGAGCCTCCTGTACTGCCTTCCGAAGTCGACGATTGTCGCGCCGCAGCAATGGAATTGGCTGCTGAACCTCTTCTTGTAGCCGCCCGCGATGCACTCTCTCGCGACGACGCGACAACCGTTCGCCGAATCTTGGGCGTTCTAGCCGACCTATCAGATACCGGCTCGTGGGCGGTTAAGGCGCAATCCGATATCGCCGCTCCGAGTGTCGAGCATTTTCGTGCTTTATGCCGGTCTGTTCGCGCAGATCATGGATCAAAAATTATCCGCGAACAGAACGCTGGAGAACACAACAGCAGCATATGCGATACGGAGCTAAAGTACTTTCGCAGCACAATCGAGCCGGCGCTGGACGGCCTGGGTAAGCTTGTTCCGCCGGATCACGAAGTCTTTCATCTGGCACGCGAGGAAGCCGCTCTCTGTCTAAATGCCATTGCTTCCGATTTCACCTGGGCCGATGATTTCATCACCTCCGAAAAGCTAGGTGAAGAGGCCCATCAACTCGCCGCTAACACGCTTGGCGCTATACGGATTGAAAGCGAACTCGGGCAGGTTCGCGAGGCGGCTCGGAAACAGCGCGTGTTTGGTGCACTTACTCCCATTTCTTCCGCACCGTCGTTAAGCACGATTAATGGATTTGGATTTACTGTTTAGGTCATCGCGACTGATGGCATTATTGGTTCTGTCTCATGAGTTGCCTACTCATGATGAAACATATCTTTTGTCCTGAGTGGGATTCGAGGCAAAGGAGCAAAGGCGACGATAAAGCCCGCCGTGTTTGTGAAAACAGGACTGAGGGTGGGTCTGCCTACTCACGTGGCGTGGAACGGTCGGAGGCGCCCGGGCGCGAAAGGCGCGAGATCTACACGGCGCGCGCTGCCGTCGAGAATCAGCTCGGTCATCGCCTCACCGGTTGCCGGCGCGTTGAGCATGCCCCAGACGCTGTGACCAGTAGCCACATAGGCACCGTTCACGCCCGGCACCTGACCGATCAGTGGCAACCCATCCTCTGTGACTGGCCGAAAACAGGCTTGGCGTGCCAGGACCGGCATCTCGGCGAGTGCTGGCGAGATATTTCGGCACATCGCCTCGAGGCGCGCGGGCGCGTCATCGTCGGGTGAGACGTCGGCGGGATCAATGGGCACCGGCCCGGCGCTAGAGATCGCGCACACCCACGTCGTGCCATCGGCGCGCGGAAACAGCTCAAGAGTGAGGATTTCGCCACTCGCCTCCTGGTATTCGAGGAAAAGTGCCTCTGCGGGAATTGTATCGCCGGTCTCGAACACGAAACTGTGGCCCTTGTAGCCGAACACGGCGGGCAGGGGCATCCAACGCGTCGCCAGGACCGACCACGGCCCCATGGCGATGACCACTGCATCGCCTTCGACAAGCTCGCCGCTGTCGAGCACGACGCCCCGCACCGCTCCGTCCGGGCGTCGCTCCAGCGCCGTGACCGTGCCGTGCCGCAGCTCGGCCCCATGTGCCTGGGCGACGCCCATCAATCCTACGGTGAAGGCCCGAGGCTCGACCAACGCCGTCGTCTGCGGCGAGCCGAGTTGACCCGTGATCGCGACCTTTTCAGACAGCCATGGTCGCGGGCTCGGGCCGCGCGCGGTGCCGTTCTCGACGGCATGGCCGGCATAGGTCGTAAGACGCCGATAGCCCCAGGGATTGCCGAGCTCGTCGGCGAGTTCGACATGGAGTGCGAAGCTCCGCCGTGCCAGTTGATCGAGTGAGCTTCCGCGGCACCAGTCGAGAGCCAGGAAGCCACCCGATTTGCCCGAGGCCGAACCGGCAATTGCGTGGCGCTCGACCACGATAGGGTGTGCACCACGTCGGCTAAGGAAGTACGCGATAGCGACACCGATCGCGCCGCCGCCGCAGATGACAATGCGCTTGGCTCCGCTCATTTCACTAGTGCGCGCGCTATTTTCCCGACCGAGCGTGATGGGCGGCGATCAAGCGCGTCACCGCCATGGTGACGCGCTTGCCGGTAGGAATGTGCAGGAATTCATTGGGGCCATGTGCATTGGAGTGAGGACCCAGCACGCCGGTGATGACGAACTGGGTGTCGGGGAATTTTTCACCCAGCATACCCATGAACGGAATCGTGCCGCCTTCACCCATGTATGCTGCCGGCTTTCCGAACGCTTCTTCTGACGCCTGCCCGACCGCCTTCTCGAGCCAGGGGGCAAGCGGCGGCGCGTGCCAGCCGCTCTGGCCACCTTCGGACTCGAATTCGATCTCGGCACCATAGGGCGGATCGGACTCTAGCGCGTGCTTGATCGCCTGCAGCGCATTCTTACCGTCGAGCGTCGGCGGTATGCGCACGCTGAGCTTGGCCGTGGAGAACGGCAGGAGCACGTTGCCGGCACTGCCCGGGACGGGGTAGCCATCCATGCCCACCGTTGCGAGCTGTGGCCGCCAGGTGCGGTTGAGCACGAGCTGGCTCGTATCGCCGATCATCGGCCGCGTCGACCCCGCAAAGGGGAAACGGTCGTAGACAGCATTGCCGAGAACGCGAGCGGCCTCCTTAGCCTGCATGATACGCTGCGGTGGGATCTGGACATAGAGGTCGGGGAGCTTGATCTCGCCCGTGCCCTCATCTTCGAGGCGCGATAGCAGCCCGCGGAGGATGCGGAAGGAAGAAGGCACGATACCGGACGCGTCACCCGAATGTACACCCTCCGTCAGCACGCGCACCGTGAGCGTGCCCGCTGCGATCCCGCGCAACGACGTCGTGAGCCACAGCCGCTCATAGTCGCCGCACCCGGAATCAAGACAGACAACGAGGGAAGGACTGCCAATACGGTCGACGAGATGGTCGACGTAGTACGGCAAGTCGTAGCTGCCAGACTCCTCGCACGCTTCGATCATGATAACGCAGCGGGCGCGGGGCACGTGTTGCTCTCGCAACGCTCCGAGTGCTGCGAGACAGGCGTAGATCGCATAGCCGTCGTCGGCGCCGCCGCGGCCATAGAGCTTGTCGTCCTTGAGCACGGGCTGCCAGGGGCCCAACCCCTCCGACCAGCCTTTCATTTCAGGCTGTTTGTCGAGATGGCCGTAGAGAAGAACGGTGTCGTCATTGTCCCCGGGCACATCCATGAACAGGAGCGGCGTGCGGCCAGGCAGGCGGACCACTTCCAGCGTGGCGCCGGCAAAGCCGCCGAGCTGCTGGCGGGCCCAGCTCTCCATCAGCTTCACGGTGTCTTCCATGTAGTCGTGCTCGAACCACTGGGGATCGTAGGCCGGCGATTTGTTGGGAATGCGAATGTATTCCGTGATGGAAGGAAGGATCGAATCTTCCCAGAAGGTCTCTATGAAATGCGTCAGGCGGGTGCTGTCCATGGACAGATAATATGCCAACTACCGCGGCGTTTGCACTTTGTACTGAGGCTGCATCGTGGCTGATCAAGACGTCACGGCCGAGCAAGGCGGGCTCTGTTTCAACGCTAGTATCACAACTAATTCGTGCGATGCGCTTACCATGAGAGACGTGATAGAAGGCGCGCCCAATCAAGGAGATACTAATGGCAAAGAAGAAAGCAAGAGTACTGTGGACCAGGGGCATGTCGGCAGAGCTACGGCGCCATTCCAAGGCTCGCACGCCCGTGAAAAAGATTTCAACGCTGATGAAGCGGACTCCGGGAGCACTTCGTCAGCAAGCTATGAAACTCGGCTTTGGCCTGGGGCATCAGCGCTAGCGTTGTCAGCGCCATCGTCCTACCGCCCAAGCCTTTGCCGAAAAGATGTTCGGGAACGCCGAGCTATTGGTGTGTTCCGCAAGGAAAACATCGAAGTCTTAGGCCAATTGACACCAGCTTTATCCGTCGGCTGCGCATTGGAGAATGCTAACGGCGTACTCAATGCAGAATATGTAAAAGCTCCTGGGTGCCCAACTCAATGCATCAGGGTCGACTGAGTGTTTTTCGTAAGAAATGCCCCGACGGCGCTCGCTAGTGACTGAGCGACTCAGTGCAAATTATAGCATTAACACTGAGTTGGTGTTTTGGCGCTCTTGCTGCTTGTCGCGCCGACGCGGATCAGCCGGTCTAGCGGGAGCTGGGGCCGGTGGCGGCTTGAGCAGAGCGGTTTGCTGTGGCCGCGCCACGCCGCCCCGGATCGGCAGCTCAAGCGGCGGCGGTGGCGGGATGCTGGCGCAGATCGGCGCCGCGATCGGCTTCGGCCGAGAGTGCGGACGGCGTCGAAGGACACATCTAGAATGCTCAGCGCCACATCGCCCGCAACCGAGCCCCGATATCGATCCGCACCTGCGGCCTTTCGGAGGGACGACCGGTGGCTCCCGCCGGCGGCCAAGCCGTGCTTTCGAAGCAGGGCAGCAGGGCCGATGGAATGAAGCGTGTTCGCGAGGCGTAGACGTGGCGATCGCCTTTGGCATTCTGTCCATGGGTGAAGAACCGATGCGGGACGACCAGATGCAGACTGTCCTTCGCCCGCGTCATGGCGACGTAGAGAAGCCGCCGCTCCTCTTCCAGCTCGGGCGTTGTGCCGGTGCCGAGGTCCGAGGGAATGCAGCCATCGACGGCATTGAGCACGAACACCGATTTCCATTCCTGGCCCTTGGCGGAATGAATTGTGGAGAGGATCAGATAATCCTCGTCAAGGTGCGGCACGCCGGCCTGGTCGCTGGTCGCATCCGGCGGATCAAGCGTCAGCTCGGTCAGGAAACGCTCGCGCGACGGATAGCCTGAGGCAATCTGCTCAAGCTGGAGAAGGTCGGCCTGGCGGACAGAGGCGTCCTCATGCATGCGTTCGAGGTGCGGTTCGTACCAGCGGCGGGCACACTCGAATTCCGCCGGCCAACCGGGACCGCTACCCGGCCGCAGTTGCTGCAGGGCTTCAACGAACCCGGCCCACTCGCCGACGGCTCGCGGCGGCGCCGCAATATCGCCCAGCGCCCGCAACGGATCGGCGGCCGCGGCCATGGCATCGAGAACGCGCTGGGCCGACGCGGGACCAACGCCCGGCAGGAGCTGCATGAGGCGAAAGCCCGCCACCCGGTCACGCGGGTTCTGGGCAAAGCGCAGCATCGCCAGGATGTCCTTGACGTGCGCGCTGTCGAGAAACTTCAGGCCACCGAACTTGACGAAGGGAATGTTGCGGCGGGTCAGCTCGACCTCGAGGTGACCGCTGTGGCTCGAGGCCCGGAAGAGCACCGCCTGCTGCTTGAGCAGCATACCGCCTTCGCGGTTGTCGAGGATGCGCGCGACGACGTAGCCGGCCTGCTCGACCTCGTCGCGGACACTGACCAGCTGCGGAAGCTCCGCCGACAGGCGATCTGTCCAGAGGTTCTTGGTGAAGCGCTCGGCCGCGAGGTCGATCACGCCATTGGCCGCGGCCAGAATGGGCTGCGTCGAGCGATAATTGCGGTCGAGGGTGATGAGGTGGGCGGCGGGCGTAAAGGCAGTGGGGAAGTCGAGGATGTTGCGAACCGTGGCGGCGCGAAAGGAATAGATCGACTGGGCGTCGTCGCCGACCACAGTGAGGCCGCTTCCGTCGGGCTTCAGNNGCCCATATGGTCGGCGAGAGCGGGATCGCCGACGGCCTGGGCCCAGTAGAGCAGCAGGTCATCGTAATCGAGAACGTTCTGTGCCTGTTTGGCATCGACATAGGCGGCAAACAGATCGCGCAGCTGGCTCTCCCAGCCGGCGCACCAGGGAAAATGTCCCTTGAGCACGTCCGCGACCGGCAACTGCGCATTGACCGCCCGGGAATAGATCGCGAGGCAGGTCGCCTTTGCGGGGAACCGGCTTTCCATCCTGGAGAAGCCCAGTTGATGACGCGCCAGGTTCAGGAGATCCGCCGCATCCTCCCGATCGTGGATCGAAAAGGCCGGATGGAGCCCGATATGCTCGGCGTACTCGCGCAGGAGCCGTGCGCCAATACCATGAAAGGTGCCAGCCCAGGTGAGCGCGTCGGTCATAGCGCCGGCGTTGGTGCCCAGCACCTGGGCACAAATCCTTTGAACGCGGCGCGACATCTCGGCAGCGGCCCGGCGCGAGAAAGTCATGAGCAGAATGCGGCGCGGATCGGCGCCCTTGACGATCAGGTGGGCGACGCGATGGGCCAAAGTGTTGGTCTTGCCCGAGCCGGCGCCGGCGATGACGAGGAGCGGTCCAGCCGGAAGCGGTCCCATGGGCGTGCCGCCGGTGACGTCAATACCGTATTCGACGGCCCGTCGCTGCTCGGGGTTAAGCTTGTCGAGATAGGTGCCGCCCATGGTCCTTAGTACCGACAAGCCTGGTTCGCCGAAACGGCATTGTGCGCATCATCCACCGTCTGCACACGCGGGCGAAGAAGAAGGCGACCTGGGAGCGTCTTTGTCATCCCGAGCGCGGCGAGGGATCTTTGCCCGCACCGATAAAGGATCCTGCTCGCGATGACAATGTGACCGAGCGGCTTGGCGCGTTGCATTGTCAGTCCTCGCTATGTGGGTAGGCGTCTTGTGCTGGTGCCCAATCGGGCTCGAGGTGCCATAGGCCCGTTAGCTTTCGCCAGTGAAAAAACCAATGCCAGTGCTCGCGTTGCGCCCATGAGATGAAGACCTGTGCCGGGTCTATAAACCCATCCGGCATGCGATAGAGTTCCAGTTCCTTGTGGGCTGCGTTCATCGCCCGGGACATCGAGCCGTGCATTTCGCGCCGGTACGCCTGAACCACGCGGCGCACGGCACCTGTCCTAAAGCCCCAGCGAAGGATCGCGGCCTCAAGCGCGGCCCGATCAGCTACGGATTGCCGCGACGGCCCCGGTCGGGCTGCAAAACGCACCTCTCTTAGCCAACGATCTAGGGCGGCGGCCTGGTGCTCCTCCGCAAAATGCACAACTTAGACATCGTGGTCATCTTGTCGGCGCTGGCCGATATAAAACTCGTTGCCATTGGTTAGCCGTTGGCAGACCTGCTCCAACTCATCCCGATCCGCCGTGCGCATCACATCGTCGCGGTCAATCACTGCAACGTGGGGCATCCGGCGGCGCTTCTTGGCCGGGGTATCTTCGCCCTTGCGGTAGGACATCGGCCGTGCACCCCAATGTCCGGCAAGCCGACAATGGCTCGCCAGGGTCTAGAGCAGGATCAGGGCCTCAGGAACCTGTTGAGGTCGGCGACCTCATCGTTCCAGATGATGCCGCCACCTTCGAGTTGCGGATAGCGTTCGTCCTGCATCGGCAGGATCTCCAGCTCTTCGCTTTCATCCTCCGAGAAGACGCAAACATATTGGAGATAGAGCCGGCGGCTATTATGTCCATCATGGAGCGCTAGGACGAAGCCGTAGGCGCTCGCATCGCCGTCGACTATTTCCCAAGTCGCCTCGACGTGCCGAACGTCCATGAGCGCGAACCCGCGATCGTCCTCGGCCGCAAGTTCAACTGCCCGCAGGAAACCCTGAAGAATGGGCGGCACGATGGTGAACACGGAAAGCATCCCCGGGTGCGTCTCCTTGGGAGGTGCTTGGTAGGGGGGTGCTTCGCGGGAAGTGGTGGACGTATTTCCGAGAGCTTCTGGGGTGTTCATGGCGTCCTCTGGCTACTGCGGGAGGGGACTACTACACCGGGTGAGCCATGAGAACAATACGAGAACGTGACTATTTCGATTTGGCGAGAAACGAGCTAGGCCTAGGGCATGTGTAATCTCTACACCTACAAGATGTCGGCCGATGAGATGCGCGGCCTTGTGGAGCATTTCAGGCTCATCGGCACGAGCTGGTCCGAACGCATGCGGCAACAGAACGAGCCGATCAAGGACGTCTATCCCAACCGCGCGGCGCCGGTCGTCGTCGAGAAGGACGGCAAGCGCGTCGTGCGCGAGGACATGCTGTGGGGGTTTCCGCCGTTCAAACCGGGCGCTGGCTACGGGACCAACTTCAGGAGCCTGAAGATCAAGCTCTGGCGCGACTGGTTGGACCGGGAGCATCGCTGTGTTGTTCCGGCGATGGCCTTCTCCGAGCCCGACAAGAATACGCCGAAGGGCGCGGTCGAGTGGCGATGGTTCGAGCGCGCCGACAAGCTGCCCTTCTTCTTCGCCGGGATCTGGCGGCCGTGGACGGGGGATCGCGGGACCAGGAAGGTGCCCAACATGGGCGACCACACCTTGTTCTCAATCATGACGACAGAACCCAACGGCATCGTCGAGCCGATCCATGAGAAGGCTATGCCCGTCCTGCTGATGACGCCGGACCACGTCGAGCAATGGCTGCAGGGAGGCTCGGTCGAGGAAGCGCTTCAGATGCAGAAGCCGGCACCTGATGACACCATCGTGATGCGGCCGCCGGTGAAGAAGGTGAGCACGGGATCGAATGCGACGACGCGGCGAAGTAGACGGCGCTACTTGTACTTCTCGCTATTTTCCTGGCAGTGCGCGCGAACGCAGCGCCGCCTTGCGAAATTCTTCGTCGGTTTCCGCTACGAGTGCATGAAACAACTCGGCTGCGTGGTGATGACGCAACAAGGATGCAGACTGTCCGGCGTAGAGCGGGATGAGATCACTTCGACCTTGCTCGATGGCTGCCGCGCGCAGCGTGCGGACGAGCCAGGCCTGTGCCGGGAATGGTGCGACCTCGCCGGGTTCGCCCGCCGCCCGCTCGGCAAAGTCGCTCTGGATCGTGCGCGCGAGGCGGCCCGAAAAGGCTCGGGTTAGCATTGTCTGCCTTGCTAAATCGGAAAAGAGCGCAGCCCGGTGCAGGGTGCTGGCTGCGGATTCATCGCAGGCCAGGAACGCAGTACCGATCTGGACGGCATCGGCTCCGAGTATGAGCGCGGCCGCGATTCCCCGGCCATCGCTGATTCCGCCCGCCATGATCACCGGAAGGCGTACTGCGTCGCGCACCTGCGGCAGCAACGAGAAATTACCCATCAAGACGGTGTCGGGGGCGTGCAGAAAGGAAATCCTGTGCCCGCCCGCCTCGGCGCCTGTCGCCACCAGCATATCGACGCCGGCTTCCTCGATCGCGTGCGCCTCGTCGACGGTCGTCGCATTGCCAATCGTCACAATGCCGCGCTTCTTGCAGGCTTGTAGGATGTCCGGCGACGGGATGCCAAAAACGAAGCTGAAGGCCGGCGGTGCAGCATCGATCAGCGCAGCGACCTGTTCATCGAAGCTCTGACCGAACCGATTTGGAAATGCCGGCAGGTCGAGACCAAGAGCCACAAAGACAGATTTCAAACGCTCGACATGGCGCGCGAACGCTTGGCTATCGAAGGTCGCCATTCCGGCATCCGCGTTGTCAACCCAGAGGTTGACCGCGAACGGCGATACCGTCTGTCCGCGCATGCGCATGACGAGGTCCCTGATCTCCTCGGGCGTCAGATGCTGGGCACCGAATGACCCGAGCCCTCCGAGGTCGGAGACGGTGGCCGCCAACTCGACCGATGACGAGCCGCCGCCGAACGGGCCCTGTATAATCGGGTACTGGATCTTCAGCAGTCGCGTGGCCGGCGTATCAATCCACATCCATTGTCTCGCAATCTACCGTCACTTGTTTACCGCCGATGCGGTCACCGCGCATATCGCCTGATCCTCTGAGCTTGTTCCGCCCGAACAGCCTCTGCTGTTCATCTCAACAACGACTGAGCGCCTTCCCACAAGTGCTGCACAATTTCAGCCGCAGGCTCGGCTCGGGCCAGTGCGGCGGCCTGGCCTGCCCAGGCCTGCATCCGCTGCAAGTCGTCGTCCTTCTGGGCTGCCGCGCGCATTAGGGCTGTCAAGCCTCGTTGCACCGGATAAGGCGCGCTCGGAGGTGTGCCGTCGGCTGTGGCGGCGCGGACATAGTTGGTTGCGATGCTCCGTCCGGCACGCCCGCTGAAGACGCGACTGACCATGGTGTCCTCGGGCGCCGTCTCGGCGAGTGCGTTCGCCCATGCCGCACTGATCTTCGCTTCGGGGCAGCGTAGAAATCCTGTGCCGATCTGCGCCGCGCTGGCACCCAGGGCCAATGCTGCGGCAACACCTCGCCCATCCGCGATGCCGCCCGTTGCGACGACTGGCACGCGCACGGCATCGACCACCGCCGGCAGCAGGGCGAACAAGCCAACCAACTGACGCTCAGCAGTCGTCGAATCGAAACAACCGCGATGTCCACCGGCTTCCATTCCTTGGGCAACAATCACGTCTGCCCCGGCCGCCTCTGCCGCACGAGCCTCGGCGACGGTAGAAATGTTCGCGAACCAGGCGATTTTCCGTTCTCTGACCTTCGCCACAAAGGTCGGTGGGAATAAACCCATGACGGACGAAACGGCACTCGGGCCGACGGCGAGCAACGCTTCGCATTGAGCGGTGAAATCGGGTGGGGTGGCGTCGCCTGCTTCCGGAGGCACGCCAGGTCCCCAGCCGGCGAGAAAGTCGCGTACACGGGTTTCATGAACGGAATTCCGCTTCGGTGGCGGGTCAGGAATCCACAGATTCAACTGGAACGGACCGTTACTGCCGGCGCGCAGCTCGGCTGCCCAGCTCTCGATTTCACTGGGCTGCATTAACAGTGCTCCACAGGATGCCAGTCCACCCGCGTTGGCGACTGCAATCGAAAGCGACGGCGCGCTGGCTCCGGCCATGGGTGCGAGAAGAATCGGAACGCGCAAGCCATAGCGGGAGCAGAATGAGTTGGCTCGTTGTAGACTAGTGCTCATCGCGTATCTCCTCGAGCTCGGGGAATCCCGGCGCGGCGGCATTTGGCCTGGGGCCCGCTGAAAGCGGTCCGAGCTGCTGTGACAGCGTTGCCGTAACCGCGTTTCATCACTCAGTATTCAGATTCTGTTCTGATGGATCAAACGATCCTGGAAGACGGCCGTTAGGTTGTCGCCAATGTGGCGCCGACTTCATCCAAATAGTTACGATCACGTCGCCGTAGCTGAGTTGCTTTCGACATGGAAGGCTTTTGCACTGACAAGCCATTCGCCATCGACACGGTGGTAGTTGAGATAGTCGACATAGACGATCGTGTTGATCCTGACACGCACCTTCGCCAGCGCCTGACTGGGAGATGTGAAGTCCACCAACAGAATTTCTTCCTCGCGACTTGCTCCTTGCGACCTTGGCGAAGGCGCGCTGGTAAGCATCTCCCGATATGCCTGCGCCGTAAGCATCCGCATCTTGCCGTCGCGAACCCCATGCAGTTGGGCTGTTGGCCGGAAAACGCGATCGAAATGTGAAACATCGGCATCGTACATGAGGTTGAAGTATTGCTGCACGGCCTGCATTAAGGCCTGGATGCCGGATTGCTTTGTCATGGGATCCTCATTTTTTTGGCACTTCTTAGCGGCAACCATGCTCCACGAAAGCGGAGTGAATCCTTGCGAACTGCGCTAATATTAGAGGGCCGTACGCAACTCTGTGCCTCTTTTCTTACCCAGGATACGTATTAATGCCAAAAGATGACCTAGATGCCATCGACTGCCGAATCGTCGCGTCCCTTCAGGCCGACGGTCGGCTGAGCAACATCGACCTCGCCGAACGCGTCGGCCTGTCACCGTCGCCTTGTCTACGGCGGGTAAAGCGGCTGGAACGGGAAGGATACATCGACGCCTATCGGGCCATCCTGCAACGCGACCGCATCGGCCTGGGCTTTTCCGTCTTTATCGGCGTCAAGATTGAGGGTCACGCTAATAACCGGGCATTGGCCTTCGAGAAGGCCATCCTCGCCATGCCCGAAGTCGTCGCCTTTCATCTCGTGTCGGGCGAGGCCGATTACTTCCTCGAAGTCGTCGTTCCGGATCTTGAGCACTATCGGCAGTTTCTCGTCACTAAGCTTCTCGATCTTCCGATCGTGCGGGAGGTGCGAAGCAACATCGCCATCCAGACCTTAAAGGCCGGAGCGCCTCTACCGCTGGGACATCTCGATCCGCCAACGAGCACGAGGCGCTGACTGCGCAGGCCGATCTCGAGCGCTATATCGGGTTGATCGAAGCGGATCGCCGCTGTCCGGCGCCAAATTTTCCAACAATAGCGCGATATGTAGTAGCAATGATCTCGTCGACAATAATTGGCGGTTCGCCTGCTATTGACGGCGATTGCGCCACCGGGCCAAGGCCTTGCGCGCTAACTCGCCTATCGTCGCTCGCCTCGCCGGCAAGTGATTGTCAGGGATCAACCACCAGCAAGCCACCAAGGGCGGGGCGGGGGGCGCAACTGCTATCGTTCAGATTTATGCCAAACGTGTCGCGCAAGCCGATTTGTCCAGCTGGGGTAACTCGCACCGCTCGCGTATGGCGGTCCCGCCCGAGCCAGCCGAGCTCTAGGAAGCGTCGCCAAATCTCCGCGCCGACGAGACCCGCGACGTGATATCGGCGTTCGCTCCAATCGAGGCACGGCCGGCAGAAAATGCGTCTGCTTCGAGACTTCGACGTCAGTTCTGCACCGAAGACAGAAAGGAAATGTGCACCGGAACCCGTCACCTCGCCACCATCCTCACTGAGGACGATGTATCCTTTGGCAACAAGCGCGTCGGCGATAGCTACTCCCAGTTGACCTGCCAAATGGTCGTAACAGGTACGTGCGAAACGTAGCCGATCTTCTTGCGTCGAACGCGGCTGATAGCGAGGTGGCACCTCGATGGCGGCAACTGCCTTGATGCATTCCAGCATCCTGGCAACTAGTGGCGACGCGATGCGGTAGTAGCGATAGCGACGCTTCTTGGTGACAGCGACGAGCCGCGCGTTGACGAGCTTAGAGAGGTGCTGGCTTGTGGTCGGACGAGAGATTCGCGCGAGAAACGCTAGCTCGCTACCGGTCAATGCCTGGCCACCCATTAGGGCGGCGAGAATCGTGGCGCGCGCGGTGTCGCCGACGAGCGCCGCCACCTCGACCATGTTTGCGGCGGCGACCATAGCGGATTCTACCGCCGTCGTGAGACCTTCAGCAAGCAATGACAGTTCGGTACATGCCGAACCAATAGGAAGCGACTGAAAGTTCTCTGCTGCATAGATTTGGCCGCGTCGGCGCAAGTCGCAGACGAACCGATTCAAATGGAGGATGGAACAATGAAACGAGTGCCAATCCGGGTGGAGCCACTTTCGACCTACCTCGAACGGCGCCGTAAGGGGCCAATCTTTCCGGTCATCCTTGCCGGCGAAACCGTCTACGTATCGGGTTTGCCGCCGTTCGACCCGGACACCGGCGAGGTCAGGCGCCTGCCCTTCGAACGGCAAACCGAAATTGTGCTGGACCAGATGAAGCGGTGTGTGGAAGCCGCCGGGTCGTCCCTGGATCGGGTCGTGAAGTGCAATGTCTATTGCACCAATGAAGAGTCCCACTTTGGAAAGTTCAATGAGATCTATGCACGATATTTTCCGGTGGACTCCCCTGCGCGCGTCTTTCTGTTTGTTCCTTCTTGGCCGGGACCATTCGATATCGAGGTTGATTGCGTGGCAGTAGTGTAAGTCACACAAGTGCGCTGCTCGTAAGCGGGGACCTCACGTAAGATAAAATGAGTTAAGCGGAGAGTTGGCTAGGCGACGACGCGCCCGATCAAGTTGGCACCATTGTCGATTTCTTGGTCAGTCCAGGCGGCAAAGCCCAGAAACAACCCACGCTCTGTTGCTTTGCCTATGTAGTGGTTGGACAGTGGTCGTGCGGTGACACCGGCTTCTGCCAAGCGCGCGCAGAGCAATCGATCGTCCTGGCGGCAGCGCGCCAGGAGTTGCATTCCTCCGGCGGGTAGGTCGATCGCAAATGCGCCGCGCGTTTCCGCGGTCAGTGCCTGTGCCAGGCGGTCACGTCGCGCCCGATAGAGGCGGGTCATGCGGCGGATATGGGCGGCATAGGCACCATCGTCCATGAACTCCGACAGGGCATCCTGCAAGGTCGCGGAGACAAGTTGGCCGGTGTGGCGCTGTGCGAGTTCGAATGTTTCGATCAGGCTCTCAGGGACGACCGCATAGCCGACACGAATATCAGCCAGCATCACTTTGGAAAAAGTGCCGACGTAGAAGACGCGGCCTGCGCCGTCGAGCCCCTGCAGCGACGCGACCGGTCTTCCGTCGTAGTGGAACTCGCTGTCGTAATCGTCTTCGATCAGCACGGCGCCGGTGGACTTCGAGAAGCGTAGCAGCTCGAGCCGCCGATCGATCGGCATCAGCTTCCCGGTCGGGTATTGATGCGACGGCGTAACGAAGATGAGCCTTGGCCTGTCCTTGCGGCCGGCGAGGTCCAGGCCGCTGCGATCGAGCGGCACACCGGTCACATGGGCCCCAGCGGCTTCGAGCGCTACGCGGGCACCGCCGTAGCCGGGGCTCTCCAGCCACGCAACGTCGCCAACTTCCAAGGTCACGCGTGCAATGAGCTCGATGGCCGCCTGCGCCGAGGGCGTGACGATGATCTGGCGTGGCTCCGTCCGGACGCTGCGATGCTCGACGAGATATCGGGCTAGGGCCTGCTGCAATGCCGGGCGGTTGCATGCACTGCCTCCTCGTGGACGGGCATTGCGGGCGGCTCGGCGCAGGCATCTGCCCCAGATGTCGTGCGGGAATGCTCGTCCATCGGCCAGTCCCGGAGCGAACGGGCGAGGGGCGCCCTCATGTTGAAAAGGCCAATTCGATCGGCCGATGCGGCGCGCCCAACCCGAGAGCCGTTGACGCGCCGTAGCCCCGGCCTGTGCCTTGGCGGGATCGGCAACTGGTGGTGGGACGAGACCGGCGGCAATCGAGGGACGGCGGCCGCGAGCGATATCGAGATAGCCCTCGGCACCCAGTTGATCGATCGCGGCAGAAACGGTGTTGCGCGAGACGTCCAATTGTCCGGCGAGCACGCGGCTGGAGGGCAGCCGAAATCCCTGACGCAGCCGGCCGTCGGCGATCGCCGACCTCAGTTGCTCGTAGAGCTGCCGGGTCAGCAGGGCAGCGTCGCCACGGTCGAGATCGACCAGGCCCGAAAGCGTCTGGTTCAGCAAACTGGCTCTCCAGGATTCTTCAAACAAGACCTATTCATATAACCAGTCTATGCTCATGTTGGGCGATCATGAAGAGCGATCCTCTGTCGAGGCAATCCGCCCTGCTGTTGTTTGTCGTCGTCGTCCTGGCCTGGGGCTTTAACTGGCCCGTGACCAAGATGATCGTTCACAGCATTTCGCCGCTGTGGACCGTGGCGCTCCGAAGCTTGATCGCCACCGTCGTCTTGCTTGGTCTCCTATGGGGGCAGGGAAAGATGATCGTTCCCCGGCGAGCGGATCTTCCCCTCGTGTTCGGCATCGCGCTTCCCCACATGGTCGCCTTCTCTACGTTGGTTGCACTCGGTATCCAGTTCGTTCCCGCTGGCCGCGCCATTGTGTTGGGCTACACCACGCCGCTTTGGGTGATCCCCGCCGCGCGGCTGTTTCTGGGCGAGCCCATCACCAAGCGCCATTTGGCCGGCGGCGCGCTGGCGCTCGCGGGACTGGCCCTCTTCTTCAATCCGGCCTCATTCGATTGGAGCGATGGGCGGGCCTTGCTCGGCAACGGCCTGCTTCTGCTCGCTGCCGCCTGCTGGGCTGTCAGTATTGTGTATGTCCGCGTCCACACATGGATATCGACGCCGTTTCAGCTTGTTTTCTGGGAAGCGCTGCTCGCGACGGGCTTGTTGGCGCTCTTGGCACTCTTCTTCGACGGCCTACCTCGGATCGAGTGGACGCCGCCCCTGGTGCTTCTGCTGCTTTATGGCGGGGTATGCGGAAACGCGCTGGCCTATTGGGCGATGGCCATGGTCAACCGAAGCTTGCCCGCGGCTACGACGTCGCTCGGGCTGCTGGGAACGCCAGTGGTGGGCACGTTGAGCGCTGCGATCGTGCTCGGTGAGCCCATCACTCTGACGCTGTTGGGCGCGATGGTCCTGATTGCAGGTGGCATTGCACTGGGCACGATTACGCGCTTGCGCCACTAGAGCAGATTCCGGTCAATT
>PLYQ01000037.1 GCA_003153415.1 Rhodospirillales bacterium
ATTCTAATACCGCTCGGGGGTGTGGCTGGATTCTGGACGAATCGCCTAAAATCCTTGTGCCATCGGTATCGGAGGCGTCCAGACCATTCTGGACGCTTTGGACGTCTAGAGCGCGATAGCTTTCAATTGAATCGCGCCATCGGCCCAGCATATGCGCCGCTCCGCTGCGGAGGCTGGGCCGATGGCTAAAGCAAAAGCTATCGCGCTTTAGCGCGTCGCCGTCCTCGGCATGACGAACTGCGCCAGGGTCGCCTGGTCGGCGCGGCCGGCGTAGGTGAGGTCGCGGCGCATCGCCCACACCGACAGCTCGAAGTAGAGCGGCAGCAGGCCGTAGCCCGAGATCACGAGCTTGCTCGCCTCCTGCAGCAGCACCTCGCGCTTTTGTCGTCGACGGTGCGCAGCGCCTCCTCGAGCTTGGCGTCCATCGCGCCGTTGGTGTAGCGGCCGCGGTTAGTGCCGCCCATGCCCTTCTCGCGGTTGGGCGTGGCGACCAGCGCGCGCAGCGGGTTGGACATCTCGCCTGAGTCGGCGTTCCAGCCGGCGAGGTAGGCGCTGTACTTGTACTCGTCGCGGTTCTTGAAGAACACCGGCGGCGCCGCCGCCTCGACTTCGGTCTTGATGCCGATGCGACTCCACATCGCTGCGATCGCCTGCGCCACCTTGAGGTCATTGAGGTAGCGGCCGTTGGGCGTGCCTAGGGTAATCGAGAAGCCGTTCGGATAGCCCGCCTCGGCCAGGAGTTTCTTGGCGGCCGCTGAATCGAACTTGTCGGGCTGCGTATCTTTGCGCGTACCGAAGTCCGGCCATGGCAGCAAGTCGCCGGCGGTCAACGCCACGCCTTCCATCACCTTGTCGGCGATGACCTTGCGGTCGATCGCCTGGCTCAATGCCTGGCGTACGCGCTTGTCCTTCAGGGGATTCTTGGCCGCAGTGTCGGGGATGCCGGGCGACGGCTCGGCGAACTGGTCGAGCGCGATGTAGATCACGCGACTCGACACCGCTTCGGCGACGGCGAGCTTTGGGTCCTTCCTGAGTTTCGCCAGCTCGGCGGTCGGCGGATCCTCGATCAGGTCGACATCGCCCGCGAGCAAGGCCGCGACGCGAGCGGCGGCATTGGAGAATGGCCGGAACGTCACCTTGGTCCAGGCAGGCTTGCGACCCCAATAGGCATCGTTGCGCACCAGCACGAGCCCCGCGCCGCGCTTCCAGTCGACGAACTTGAAGGGGCCGGTGCCGATAAGCCCCTCGCCGCGATCAAGCTCCGCGGTGGTCTTGCCTTCCGGCGCACCGCCGGCCGCCGCCTTGCGCGACAGGATCGGCAGGCCGGAGAGGTCGAGCGGCAACAGCGGGGCGGCGGCCGCGGTGTGGATACGGAGCGTCAGCGGATCGACGATCTCGAGCTTGGTTATCTGCCGCGTGACGAGCGTGAAGGGCGACGGGCTGTTGGGCACCTTGGCGGCGCGCTCGAAGGTAAAGACGACGTCTTCAGCTGTGAAGGCCGAGCCGTCGTGGAACGTCACGCCCGGTCGCAGCTTGAATTCCCACACCGTGTCGCTGATCGACTTCCATTGGGTGGCGAGACCGGGAATCGGCAACTGCTTGTCGTCCCTCGCCACCAGCGGATCGAAGAGGTGGCTCGCAATCTGATTGTTGGGGCCGAGGTCGTGGTACTGCGGATCGAGTGAGCTCGGCTCGGTCTTGAGTCCGATCTTCAGGACCTGCGCCGCCGCCGGCAACGCCGCCGCAATCAGGGCCGCGGCCAGAAATACGCCTGCGGTGCGGATCGACGACATTGCCAGGCTCCTCGAAGGAGCCGGACTCTTACGGGTCGTTTGGCTGGCTTGGCAACGCGACAGGACGACTTTCAGGCGTGCTGGTCGAAGATCCAGTCGGTCGCGCTCAGATCGCCTGCCCAGGCATCGTGCAGGGGCAGCGCGCCGGCGCTGAAATCGTGGAACGTCGCGGGCACATGCTCCGACGCCGGCAGGATCAGCGCCTCGACGAGGTTGTCGAGCGTCACCACCGGATCGTCGACGATGGAGGCGAAAGACGTGACCGCTGCCGCCTCGTCGGCGCCCAGAACCATACTCACGAACACCTCACCTGGCTCGCCGAACAGGCGATCGAGCGGCAAGCCGTAGGTCGCGGCATCGTGACCGGCATCGGTCCAAGGACTTTCGGCGCGCGTTTCGGGCGTCAGGTAGATCGGCAGATCGTGACGATCGAACTGGACGAGATCAGCGCCGACCAGAAATGAGCTGTCGGCCGGTGAGCTGTCGGAGGGGGCCGAATGGCTCATGAGAAAGACTTTCGCTTTCGGATTGTTACTTCAAGTATATCTAATAAGTCATTGAAAATACATTATAAGATTAGATTGTCCGCTCGCTGGAATTGGCCAGGAATCGCAATGGCTTGGCCCCGGGCAACGCCTTAGGGTGGCCGCGCATATTATTTAGCGGTCGGGAGATGCATAGATGAACGGAGCGGAAAGCCTGGTTCGGACCTTGGTGAAGGGCGGCGTCGAGGTCTGTTTTGCCAATCCCGGCACGTCGGAGATGCATTTCGTCGGCGCACTCGATCGGGTCGAGGGCATGCGCTGCGTGCTCGGCCTGTTCGAAGGCGTGTGCAGCGGTGCTGCCGACGGCTACTACCGCATGACGGACAAGCCGGCCTCGACCTTGCTGCATCTCGGGCCAGGTCTCGCCAACGCGGCGGCCAATCTGCACAACGCCAAGAAGGCGGGCTCCGGCATCGTCAACATCGTGGGCGAGCACGCGCTCTATCACATCAAGTACGACACGCCGCTCACCGCCGACATCGAAGGCATCGCGCGGCCGTTCTCGCATTGGGTGAAGACCTCACCCACCTCCAAGACGGTGGCGACCGATGGTGCGGCGGCCATCCAGGCCGCGCGCGTGGCGCCTGGCCAGATCGCCACCCTGATCCTGCCTGCCGACACGGCGTGGACCGAGGCCGATGGTGCGGCTGAAACACCGGACACGCCACCGCCGCAGAAGCCCGCCAACGAGGCCGTCGTGGCGGCCGCCAAGGCGCTGAAGAAAGGTCAAACGTCGATGCTGTTCATCGGCGGCCGGGCGCTGCGCGCGCGTGGCCTCGAGCTTGCCGGCAAGATCGCCGCCAAGACCGGCTGCAAGGTCCAGGGCGCCGGCGGCACGGCGCGCATCGAGCGCGGCGCCGGCCGCGTGCCGGTGCTGCGTCTGCATTTCGTGATCGAGAACGCCCAGGCGCAGTTGAAGGGCACCAAGCAGATGGTGCTGGTGGGCGCCAAGGCGCCGTTCGCCTTCTTCGCCTATCCCGGCAAACCCTCCGTGCTGTCGCCGCCCGATTGTGACATCACCACGCTCTGCCCGGTCGACGGCGATCCGCTGGCGTCGCTCGAGGCGCTCGTCGCCGAATTGGGCGCACAGAACGAGAAGCCGGCCGGCGTCGCCCAGCCGAGCCGTCCCGATCGTCCGACCGGCAAATTCACGCTTGAAGGTCTCGGCCAGGCGCTGGGCGCCACCATGCCCGAGGGGGCGATCGTGGTCGACGAGTCGGTGACCACCGGCCGCGGCTTCTTTCCCTATAGCGCCGGCGCGCCGCCGCACGACTGGCTGAACAACATGGGCGGCTCGATCGGCTTCGGCGGGCCTGTTGCTGTTGGAGCAGCTGTTGCCTGTCCCGATCGTAAGGTCATCTGCATGATCGGCGACGGCAGTGCGATGTACACCATCCAGTCGCTGTGGACGATGGCGCGCGAGAACCTCGACGTCTGCGTGATGATCTTCTCGAACCGCTCCTACAACATCCTCTACAGCCAGCTCGCCGATGTCGGCGCTGCCAACCCCGGTCCGCGCGCCATCGACATGCTGACGCTCGACCGGCCGACGCTCGACTTCTCGATGATGTCCAAGAGCATGGGCGTGCCGGGCGGCAAGGCGCACAATCTCGAGGAGCTCACCAAGCAGCTCACCTACGCCATGTCGCAAAAGGGTCCGTACCTCATCGACGTGATCATGTAAGGCTGTAATGACGGAAGACCGCCGACGCACGCTGCACGGTCGTCGACGGGGCAAGAAACTGCGGGCCGGGCAGGAGTCGTTGCTCGGCACGCTGTTGCCCCGACTTGCACTCACGCTGCCGGCCGAACCGGCCAAGCTCGATCTTGCGGAGCTTTTCGGCGGTCGCCTGCCGCCTGAGGGCGTTTGGCTGGAGGTTGGCTTCGGTGCCGGCGAACATCTGGTGTGGCAAGCCGAACAGAATCCCGGCGTCGGGTTGATCGGCTGCGAGCCTTTCATCAACGGCGTCGCCAAGTGCCTCGCCCATATCGAACGCACGGGTGTGACGAACGTGCGCCTGTTCACCGACGATGCGCGCTTCGTGATGGCGGCGTTGCCCGAGCGATCACTCGATCGGGCCTTCGTGCTGTTTCCCGATCCCTGGCCGAAATCGCGTCATCACAAGCGCCGCTTCGTGCAGCGCGAAAATCTCGACGTGCTGGCGCGCCTGATGAAGCCGGGCGCCGAACTGCGGCTGGCGACCGACGATCCGAGTTACCTGCCGTGGATGGTCGAGCATGCGTGCTGCCATCCGGCGTTCGCCTGGCTGGCCGAGCGTCCCGACGACTGGCGCGGCCGCCCGCAGGATTGGCCGCCGACGCGTTACGAGCAAAAGATGTTGGCTGGGCATAAGCCGGTCTTCCTGCGGTTCAGGCGCCTCTGACCTGTCGCCACCAGATATAGGCTGGCCCCATGGAGGCCGAGCCCCCATCCATAGAGGGCGACGACCAGGGAGCAAAAAAAGCCACCCGTTGGCCGAGATAGAGGCCACGCAGCATTTCCCCTCACGCATCGCGGAAAAGCTTGCTAGTTGCCGATACTGCGCCTATATCCGCGCCATCCTCATCGGGTTCGCGGGACGAACCGAACAAAAAGAGTGGGCCAAAAACCCGCTCTTTTCATTTGCCGAAACCCCGCCTGCCCAAACCGTCGAGAAACGGCCTTAAGTGACTGAATTGCTGCGTCGAATTGAAGAGATCGTCGCCCCGACCATCGTCGGCATGGGCTACGAGCTCGTTCGCGTCGCCATGAGCCGCGGCGGCGGCACCCTGCAGATCATGATCGAACCGGCTGACGGCCGGCCGATGGATGTCGAGGCTTGCGCCATGATCGCGCGTGCGCTGTCGGCGGTGCTCGATGTCGAGGACCCGATTCCCAGCACCTACACGCTGGAGGTGAGTTCGCCGGGCATCGACCGGCCGCTGACGCGGCCCAAGGATTACGCGCGCTGGTCGGGCCATCTCGCCCGCTTCGAAACCGCCGAGCCGATCGATGGCCGACGCCGCTTCAAGGGCACGCTGCTCGGGCTGCAGGACGACCGGGTGAGGCTCCGTCTCGAGGACGGCCAGGAGGCGCAGCTGCCGCTTTCGGCCGTCACTAAGGCCAAG
This sequence comes from Rhodospirillales bacterium, assembly GCA_003153415.1. Lineage (GTDB taxonomy): Bacteria > Pseudomonadota > Alphaproteobacteria > Reyranellales > Reyranellaceae > Reyranella. The sequence goes on from PLYQ01000037.1 coordinate 5,447, forward strand.
CTCGAGATGACCGACGCGCTGATCGAAGAACACCGCCGTGCCCAGCAAGGTCCGGCGGAGGCTCATTAAAAGAACACGGAAAGAGGAACAGAGACATGGCAACGACTGCCGATATTCCCCGCCTGGAGATGATGCANNGAGATCGACCGCAAGACCGGCGAGATCAAGCTGCTGCGCTACATGCAGGTGGCCGACCCGATCGAGAACGAGAACACCCAGGTCACGGTCGCCGAGGCGCAGCGCCGCAATCCCGAGGCGCAGGTCGGCGACTTCTTGACCGACGAGCTGCCGCCGATCGATTTCGGCCGCGTCGCCGCCCAGACCGCCAAGCAGGTGATCACCCAGCGCATGCGCGAGAGCGAGCGCAAGCGCCAGTACGAAGAGTTCAAGGATCGCGTCGGCGAAATCGTGTCGGGTGTGGTCAAGCGCGTCGACTACGGCAACATTACTGTCGACCTGCAGCGCGCCGAAGGCGTGATCCGCCGCGACGAGACGATTCCCCGCGAGTCGCTCAGGGTCAACGACCGCGTGCGCGCCTACATCTTCGACGTCCGCGAGGAACCGCGCGGCCCGCAGATCTTCCTGTCGCGCAGCCATCCGCAGTTCATGGCCAAGCTGTTCACCCAGGAAGTGCCGGAAATCTACGACAACATCATCGAGATCAAGGCCGTCGCGCGCGATCCCGGCAGCCGCGCCAAGATCGCGGTGCTGAGCCACGACAGCTCGATCGACCCGATCGGCGCCTGCGTCGGCATGCGCGGCAGTCGAGTCCAGGCCGTGGTGCAGGAGCTGCAGGGCGAGAAGGTCGACATCATCCCGTGGTCGTCCGACACCGCCAACTTCATCGTCAACGCGCTGGCGCCTGCTGAAGTTAGCAAGGTGCTGATGGACGAGGAGAAGCACAAGACCGAGGTCGTCGTGCCCGACGATCAGCTTAGCCTCGCCATCGGCCGCCGCGGCCAGAACGTGAAGCTCGCCTCCCAGCTCACCGGCTGGGAAATCGACATCATGACCGAGGCCGAGGAGAGCGAGCGTCGCCAGAAGGAAACCCGCGAACGCACCGAGCTGTTCAAGCTCTCGCTCGATGTCGATGACGTGATCGCCCACCTGCTCGTGGCCGAAGGCTACGCCTCGGTCGAGGACGTGGCCGATGCGGCGGTCGAGGACCTGGCAACCGTCGAGGGCTTCGACGAAGAAATCGCCACCGAGCTGCAGCGCCGTGGGCGCGAGTTCATCGACAAGCGCGATGCCGAGCTCGGCAATCGTCTGGGGGAACTCGGAATGGACGAGGAGGTCCGCTCGACCGAGGGCCTTACGCTCCCGATGTTGGTGGCGCTCGGCGAGAAGGGCATCAAGACGCGCGACGATCTCGCCGATCTCGCTTCCGACGAGCTGCGCGAGATCGTGGGCGAGACCGTCATGGACAACGACACCGCCAACGCCATCATCATGAAGGCGCGCGAGCATTGGTTCGCGGGCGACGACGCCGCCGCAGCCGAAGCGGCCAAGGCCTGAGCGGAGGTTCGCACCTTTGGTCCTTGCCCACGCCATGACCGAACCCCATCTCACGGTCCTCCCGCCTGGCCCGGTGCGCACCTGCATCGTGACGGGCGAGGAAGCGGCGCCGGAGCGGATGATCCGCTTCGTCGTCGGGCCGGAAGGCGACGTCGTGCCCGATCTGGCGCGGCGGCTGCCGGGTCGCGGCATGTGGCTGAAGGCCGAGCGGGCGCTGCTTGAGCAGGCCGTGGCGAGGAACTTGTTCTCGAAAGCCGCGCGGGCGGCCGTCAAGGCGGCGGCCGATCTGCCGGAACGGGTCGAGCGGCTGCTGCTCGAGCGCTCGCTGGAGGATCTCGGCCGGGCGCGCCGGGCTGGCCGGGCGGTTGCGGGCTTCGTGAAGGTCGAGCAGATGATCGGCCAGCGACGGGCGGGGCTGGTGATCGTGGCCGACGAGGCAGATGGTGACGGGCTCGGCAAGCTCCGGGCCAGTGGGCTGCCGATCGAGCGGCTGGGCGATGCAACGGCGCTGGGCGGCGTTTTCGGACGTGAGCAGGCGGTCTATGTGGCAGTGGCGCGCGACGATGCGGCGGGCCAGTTCATTCAACGAATTGCAGGCGGNNCTGAACAGCGCCGGTTGACGGACCGGAGCGGACCAAGGACAACACGCGACATGACGGAACAAAAAGAAGAGACCAAGGCGACCAAGCCTCTGACCCTCTCGACCACGACGCGTAGCGGCGCCGCGGCCAAGGCCGACGCCNNTCGAGGTCAAGAAGCCGGTCAAGCGTCCGCCGACCTCGGGCCCTACGCCAGCGGCCCCCGCAGCGGCGGCGTCGGCCGAGGCCGTGCGTGCGGCACCGATGGCCCGCACCCTGAAGCTGGGAGGTGCTGCGCCGGCTGCTGCGGGCCGCG
>PLYQ01000303.1 GCA_003153415.1 Rhodospirillales bacterium
ACCATGTCGTCGATCAGACGGTGCTCGTAGGTGATGTTCTTGGCCTTGAACTTGTCCTTGAACTCCTCGTCGAAGACCTTCTGGAACAGGTCCATGAAGCGGCCGTCGTAGCGCTTGAGGATGGTGTTCTTGGTCGAGAGATAGACCGGCCAGCCGCGCATCAGGCCGTAGTTGAACGAGCTGCGCGCGAAGCCGATGATCGAATCATCGAGATTGTACATCACCATCGCCACGCCACTGCCCGGGTAGTCGAACACGTTGTGCTCGATCACCTTGCCGTCGACGCCCTCGAATTTGACGGTGAGCTTGCCCTTGCCCGGCACGAGGAAATCGGTCGCGCGATACTGGTCGCCATAGGCGTGTCGGCCGATCACGATCGGATGCGTCCAGCCCGGCACCAGGCGCGGCACGTTCTTGCAGACGATCGGCTCGCGGAAGATGGTGCCGCCGATGATGTTGCGGATGGTGCCGTTGGGCGAACGCCACATCTCTTTGAGATTGAACTCCTTCACGCGCCCCTCGTCGGGCGTGATGGTGGCGCACTTCACGGCGACGCCGTACTGCTGCGTCGCCTTGGCCGAGTCGACCGTCACTTGGTCGCTGGTCTTGTCTCGGTATTCGACGCCGAGGTCGTAATATTTGAGGTCAATGTCGAGGTAGGGAAGGATCAGCTTGTCCTTGATGAACTTCCAGATGATCCGGGTCATCTCGTCGCCGTCCATCTCGACAACCGGATTCTTCACCTTGATCTTCGCCATCGTTCTTCCTTTCGAGCCTCAAAATCCAACGCGCGCGGGGTTTTAGCGAAGAGGGGGCGGCCCGGCAAGGCGGCCCTTCGGCGCTGTCAGAGCCGATCGAGCCGCTTTTCGATGACCGTTGCGCGCGGCATGGCGGCTATGGCCGGCAAAACGCCGTCGAGATCGCCTACGAAAGCCACATGATCGAGATGGGTCCGGTCGGCGAAACCGCCTTCCACGACGCCTCGCAGCAGGCTGGCCAGGGGTTGCCAGTAGCCTCCCTGGTCGACGATCACGATCGGCTTAGTGTGCAGTCCGAGCGTGCGCCACGACAATACTTCGAAGAATTCCTCCAGGGTGCCGAGCCCGCCGGGCAGGATCACGAAGGCGTCGGAGCGCTCGAACATCTGCAGTTTGCGTTCGTGCATGCTCTCGACGACGACGGTTTGACTGAGGGCGGGGTGGCCGGCTTCGCGCTTGAGCAGGAATTGCGGGATGACGCCCACCACCTTGCCGCCGGCCTTCAGGGCGGCATTGGCGAGAAGGCCCATCAAGCCGACGCCACCTCCGCCGTAGACGAGCGTTATGCCTTCGCGCGCCAGCAATTCGCCCAGCCGCGCGGCGGTGGCGCGGTTGGCAGGATCGGTGCCGAAGCGGGCACCGCAGAAGACGCATATCGAAGAGGGAACGGACGAGGACACGGCGGCTTCTTCGTATTTACAGGAGATCCGACGTCTTCCCGGACCGGGTCGGCATGGTATCATTTCGTCGAGGGAAGGTGCGACGCCAATAGCGGTCGGTCGTCGCACCGCTGGGAGCTAGATGTCACGCACGGTTTTCGGGCTGGTGGCGGTTGGCGCGGCGGTCATCGCCATTGCGCTGGCAGTCGCCTGGCAGGGCAAGATAAGCGATCGGGCGGTCATCGACCAAGCTGCCAAGCCGACCTCGCCGACGCCGGCCGACCCATCTGCGGCTACCTCTAGCGAGTCCCGACCGGCTGCAAGCGGCGCCCCGGCCGCGGCGGTTATGGCGCCGAGCTTCGATGTCGCGCGCATCGGGCCGGACGGCCGAGCGGTGATTGCCGGCCGCGCCACGCCGGGCGCCAAGATCGTGCTGCTCGATGGCGGCAAGGAAATCGCCCGCGGCGAGGCCGACGCACGCGGCGAATGGGTGCTGATCGCTCAGGATCCACCTCTCAGTCCCGGCCAGCACGAGCTGCGCGTGGTCCAGCATGTCGAGGGTCGCGCGCCGGTCACGTCGGAGCAGGTGGTCGTGGCGGTCGTGCCGGCGGCGCCCGATGCCAAGGGCGAACCTTCCAAGGACCAGACGCTCGTCATGATCGCGCCGCCCGGTGGTGCCGCCACGCTGTTGCAGCCGCCATCGGCGGCGGGAGTCCCAAAATCGGGCGACCTCCAGCTCTCCACGCTTGACTATGACGAGCGCGGCCAAGTCACGGTCACGGGCAAAGCGACGTCTGGCGCTACGGTGCGCGCCTATATCGACGACAAAGTGGTGGCTGAAGGTACGGCCGGCTCCGACGGAAACTGGCGGTTGGTGCCGACGGCGCCGATCGATAACGGTAAGCACAAACTAAGGCTCGACCGGCTGGGCAAGGACGGCAAGCCGACGGCGCGGTTGGAAGAGGCTTTCGAGCGCCGCGTGGCGGCGGCGCCTGCGGCCGGCGACAATCGGCGTCTGAACGTCGTGCGGGGCGACAATCTTTGGAACATCGCACGCGCTCATTATGGCGAGGGCTGGCGCTATACCGTCATATTCGAGGCCAACAAGAACCAGATCCGCGACCCGGATCTGATATACCCCGGTCAGATTTTCAGCCTGCCCAAACTCAACTGACGATCGGCGGGCGACAGAGAGCGTTCATGCTGGCCAATTTCTTCGTACCCATCCTCGGCGATGGCTGGCGTTTCATCGCCTTGTTCGCCGGCGTGACCTTTCTCGGCGCCCTGACCGGTCTGGCCTGGCTGTTCTGGCCGCTGATGGTGCTCACCTTGTGGTCGATCTATTTCTTCCGCGATCCGCCGCGCGGCGTGCCGCAGGACGACGGCGTGCTGATCGCGCCGGCCGACGGGCTGGTGCAGATGATCGTCGATGCGGTGCCGCCGGCCGAGCTGGGCCTTGGCGAGGCAGCGCTGACGCGCATCTCGATCTTCCTCAGTATGTTCGACGTCCACATCAATCGCTCGCCGTGTGCGGCGACGGTCGATGTCGTGGCCTATCGTCCGGGTAAGTTCCTCAATGCCGCCGCCGACAAGGCGAGCGAGGAGAACGAGCGTATGGCAATCGCGCTGCGCCGGGCCGACGGCCGGGTGATCGGCTGCGTCCAGATTGCCGGCTGGGTGGCGCGCCGCATCGTTTGCTACATCAAGCCGGGCCAGGCGGTGGCGGCGGGAGAGCGCTTCGGCCATATCCGCTTCGGCAGCCGCACCGACTTATATCTGCCACAAGGCGCGCGTTTGCTGGTGGCGCCGGGTCAGCGCATGATCGGCGGCGAGACCGTGATGGCCGAACTCGATCCGGTGGTCGCAACGCCGCGTCGGGTGATCGAATTCTAGGGCTTTCAGGAGGCGGTATGGACAGCGATTTCCGCAGGCGTCGCGGATTGCGGGGCTTCTCCGTCAATCGGTTGATTCCCAACGTGCTGACGCTGGCGGCACTCTGTTCGGGGCTGACCGCGATCCGCTTCGGGCTGCAGGGCGAGTTTCGCCTCGCTGTCATAGCGATCATCGTCGCGTCGATTTTCGACGCCCTCGACGGCCGGGTCGCGCGCCGGCTGGGCGTCACCAGCCAGTTCGGCGCCGAACTCGACTCTCTGTCGGATTTCCTGTGCTTCGGCGTGGCACCGGCGCTGGTGCTTTATCTCGCCTCGTTGAAGGACGGCGGAGCGCTGGGCTGGCTGGTGACGCTGATGTTTCCCATCTGCTCGGCGTTGCGGCTTGCACGCTTCAACACGGCATTGCTGTCCGACACGCCGCCGCCGGCCTGGACGGGATCCTATTTCACCGGCGTGCCGGCGCCCGCGGGCGCTCTGCTCGCCCTGATTCCGCTGACGATAAGCTTCGAGATCGAGGCGGCCTGGCCGCGCCACGCGCTGGTCGTGGGCGCCGTCCTGGTCGCGGTCGGCGGCCTGATGGTGAGTCGCCTGCCAACCTTCTCCTTCAAGAAGGGGCGGGTGCCGCGCCATCTCGTTCTGCCGTCGTTGCTGGGCGCTGCCCTGGTCATGGGCGTTCTGGCAAGTTCGCCATGGATCGGACTTTCCCTGCTGGGCCTCGTCTATGTCGGCTTGGTCCCGTTCAGCTGGATGGCCTATCGCCGGCAGGCCGCGCAGGATGGTCGCGTCGGCGAAGTCGTCTCTTTGCGCGCAGTAGATTCGGGGCCGCCGGGCGAGTGACCGGGCTGCCGCAACGATGCTCGATCCCCTGTTGCGGCGGCTGGTCGATCCGCCCCTCAATCGTGCCGGCGCCTGGCTTGCCGATCACGGACTGACCGCGAACCAGGCGACCCTTGCAGGGTTGGTCGTCGGGCTGCTCGCGGTGCCGCTGCTCGCTTATGGCAACTACATCGCCGCCCTGGTGGTCATCCTGCTCAACCGCCTGCTCGACGGGCTCGATGGGGCGATCGCGCGACGCGGTCGGCCGACGGCCTTCGGCGGTTACCTCGATATTGTCTGCGACATGACTTTCTATGCCGCGGTGCCGCTGGGCTTCGCTCTGGCCGGTGCCGACAATGCCGTATGGGCGACTTTGTTGCTCACCTCATTCATGTGCACCAGCACGTCGTTCCTCGGGCGCGCCGTGATGGCAGCGCAGCGCGGCGAGCCCGACGACGGCGCGCGCGGACGAAAGTCGTTCTTCCATTCGGCTGGCCTGATCGAGGGCACCGAGACGGTCATGGCGTTCGTCGTGTTCTGTCTGTTTCCGGGTTTTTTCCCCTGGCTCGCGGCCGCCTTCGCCGTGCTGTGCTTTTGGACGGCCGGCGCACGGGTTCTGGAAGCCTTTGGCGCAGACTCAGAATCCGATCATTAGCGACATCTTGTGTAGTCCTGTACAAAGCCCTCTATGGCTTGTTTGTGTTCGACAAAATATGTTGAAGATCAATATCTTACGAAGACTTTTTCACATTTTAGCCTAAATTCAATTGACCTCATAAATAGCCTTAAGTAGGCTCTCTAACATAAAGCGGTACTGTGGAGTCAGGGCCGTTCAAAGGGGGCAACCTCAATTTTTCGATGACTCCGCCATAGGGCGGCTGGCCCGATTTCGTTTCCCAGAGTGCGTCGCGCCAGACCCGCCCAGTTTAAGACTTTGGAGATTCGCATGCTGTCCATTTTCCGTCGCTTGATGAAGAACGACCAAGGTGCCACGGCGATCGAGTACACGCTCATCGCCTCGTTGATCGCCGTCGCGGCCATTGCCTCGATGCGCACGGTGGGAGGCAAGGTCTCCAACGTGCTGGGCAACGTCGCCAACGCAATGACCTGATTCACCAGTTCGTTGCAGGGTTCCAAAGCGGGCGGTCCAGAGATGGGCCGCCCGTTCCTTTTGACCCCCACCTGTTGTGTCTAAGGCCATTTTTCTCTTTTATTTGAATGTATTACAGCCTTGATTTGAGATATCACTGAAGATATCTTCTGTAACGTTCTTATTAGTTGTCCTTTGATCGTTTGTCGTTTGTGCATTCGTTTAGAACTTAGTTCTTAAGAAAATTCCCTAAGCTGCTCAGGCAGCCACAATCGGACAAAACTCAGGGACAGCGGCGCCGTCGACGGAGGCGGCAAATCTTTTGGTGGCGCGTCAAGGCGTCACCCGGGTCGGATGGGTGTCGGATGTCGCTGTTTGCGCCTCTACAAGCCGGCTGTCTGTTTGCCTTCGCGCTCCTGTTGGTCGCGGCGGGTTGGCAGGACTTGCGCACCATGCGGATCGCCAACCGCCTGTCGCTGGGGATCGCGGCCTGCTTTGTCCTGTGGGCGCTGGCCGGCTTGGCTTTGGGCACGCTGTCGATCGGCCATGTTGCTTTGTCGGCCGTCGGTGCGGCGGCTTTGTTCGCGGCCGGCGCGATTGCTTTTGCGGCGGGCGGATTGGGCGGCGGCGACGTGAAATTGCTGGCCGCGGCCGGTCTGTTTGCGGCGCCTGGTCTGCTGATCGAATTCCTGACGGTGACGGCGCTGGTCGGCGGCGTATTGGGCCTGGCCATCCTGGCCGGAGCGCCGATCGGCCCGGCGGCAGCGGACGGCGCGACGGTCCGCGCACGCCTGCGCGGCGGCCTGCCGTATGGCCCGGCGATCGCCGCGGGCGGCCTGTGGGTCGCTGCTTCGCTCGTCGTGTCGTGAGCAAACGGGGGGAAGCGTCATGAACAGCAAGCGCGTGGTCTTCCTGTTGCTGGCCGTGATCGTGGCCGGTGCCACGGCGTTCCTGGCGCGCGCCTGGCTGCAGAACGAGCGCGCAGCGATGCTGGCGCAGGCAGGCGTGCACCGCGAAAGCCCGGTGGCGCCGACCTTGCAGGTTCTGGTGGCGCGCAACGCCGTGCACACCGGCCAGATCGTCAAGCCTGACGACATGCGTTGGCAGTCTTGGCCGCAGGGCAGCCTGGCGCCGACCTATGTCATCGAAGGCAAGCGACCGCAGTCGGATTTCGTCGGCGCCGTGGCGCGCGGGTCGATCGCGGCCGGCGAGCCGATCAGCGAGGGCAAGCTTGTGCTCGCCGGGACGCGCGGCTTCATGGCCGCCGTGCTCCAGCCGGGAACGCGGGCCGTCAGCGTGCCGGTCACGGCCACGTCGGCGGTGTCGGGCTTCATCTATGCCGGTGACCGCGTCGATGTGCTGCTGACACACGTGCTTAACGGCACCCAGGGTCAGCACAACGCGACCGAGACCATTCTGCGCAATGCGCGCGTGATCGCCATGGACCAGAAGCTCGACTTCTCGCCGGGCGACAAGCCGGATATCGCCAAGACCGCCACCCTGGAGCTCACGCCCAAGCAGAGCGAGATCGTCACGCTGGCTGTGAAAATGGGTGATCTGTCGCTGGTGTTGCGTAGCCTGCAGGACAATGAAAACGGCCGGGATCCGGCGACGGTCGAGAACGCCCCGGCCGAGCCAGGCGACAGCTACACCCACGACGCCCAGGTGAGCCGCCTGATCGGCCAGGGACCCGGCGCCCCCGAAGTGCCGCGCACCGTCCTACTCATTCGCGGCAGCGCCCGTGCCAAGCAGGAGATCGACGGCACCGTCGTCGACGATTCCACGGCCGACGCCAAAGCAGCCGACGGCAAGGGCGACGGCAAGAGCGACGCCAAGCCCCGTGCCCGGACGACCAGCTTCACCCGAACCATCCAAAGCGTGCCGCAATGAGCCCGTCACCCATCCTGGCTTCGAGCCCATCGATCTGGCGTCGCGCCGGCTCGTCGGTGGCGCTCGCCGCGTCGCTTGCATTCGCGTTCCAGCCGTCGCTGTTGCTGGCCCAGGTGCAGGTAAGCGACCCCGACCGGCCGGTACCCGCGGGGTCGAAGTCCGTCCCCGACAAGACTGCAACCGCCAAGAAATCCAGGCGCACCGCGACCGACATGGTTTCCGACGAGCTCAACCGCCGCGAGTCCGAACGGGTCGCGCAGATGATGCGCGATATGACCGCCACTTCGGCGCCCGCCGCCAGCGCGCCGATACCGGCAGTCGAAGTCAAACCTGCCGGTCTGCCGCTGGCGCCGACGGCTGCCCTGCCGCCGCGCGCCCCGATCTTCACCGCGTCGCTGACGCCGGACGTCCCGGCGCAGCAGAGCCCGCCGACGGCGCAGCCTTCGGTCGAGCGCGCGCCGGCCGCCGTGCCCGATGCGAATCCCGGCAGCGGGCTGGCGCCGCC
>PLYQ01000151.1:0-409 GCA_003153415.1 Rhodospirillales bacterium
GTGATGTTCATCTGCTTGGCAAGCTCGGCGCTCACCATGTTGACGACGAACTCGCCGGTCTCCTCGGCATTGCGCCGGGAGTGCTTAGTCGGATTATCGCCGTAGGTGCCGGTGGTCGAGAAATAGACCATCGGCGGCGAGCCGCTGACGGCGTTGTAGAAACTGTAGGGTGCCAGGTTGACGCGGCCCTGGCCGTCGACCGTCGAGATCCAGCCGATCGGACGCGGCACGATCAGCGCCGTTAGCGGGTCGACCTCCATGCCATGGTCGCGGCGGGTGGTGTCGTAGAACATCGTCTCCCCCAATTTTTTCGTCGTCTCAGCCGAAGCGCCTGCTGGCTTCGGCGTGGGCGGCATCGAAGGCGGCCTCGAGCTTTTTGTTGAGCCCGCGGCACGACCGCACCACTTCG
>PLYQ01000151.1:416-9547 GCA_003153415.1 Rhodospirillales bacterium
CCACCAGGGCCGCGACCTCCGGGCCGAAGCGCTGCACCAGATCCTCGTAGGTGGCGTCGGTGTCCTCGAGCGTATCGTGCAGCAGGCCGCCCATCAGCAGCACGGGGTCAGTGCCATCGGTCGCCTCGGCAAGAAGGGCGGCCACTTCCGTCAGGTGGTTGATGTAGGGCTCGGCGCGCTCGCCTTTGCGTCGCTGCGCAATGTGCTGGCAGGCGGCGTAGTCGGCGGCATGCATCACCTGGACGAGGTCTTTGCTCATCAACTCTCCCCAAAACTTGATTAGCGTGCGACCCACCGTCCGGCTTGTCGAGCCGCGCCCCGCGGACCATGTTGCCGCCATGTCGAGTACCATGAAGGCCCTGCTGGGCGTCTGGATCGCCGTTCTGCTGGGTGCCGCCGGCTGGATCGGCTGGGATGCCTATCAGGGCGACCGTCCGAGCATCGGCGGCCCGTTCTCGCTCATTGACCAGGACGGCCGCACCGTCACCGACGCCAGCCTCAAGGGCAAGCCCACGCTGATCTACTTCGGCTACAGCTTCTGCCCTGACGTTTGCCCGACCTCGCTGCTGCTGATGGAGACGGCGATCGAGAAGCTGGGGCCGGAGGCAGCAAAAAAGGTCAACTTGGTGTTCATCACCGTCGATCCCGAGCGCGATACGCCGGCGCTGATGAAGGGCTACGTCACCAATTTCGGCCCGACCTTCGAGGGTCTCACCGGCACGCCCGAACAGATCGCCGCGGTCGCCCGCGCCTACCGCGTCTATTACCAGAAGGTCCCGAGCAAGGACGGCGGGCCCTATCTGATGGACCATTCCTCGATCGTCTATTTGCTCGATCGCAACGGCCGTTTCGTCACCCATTTCACCCACGAGGCGAAGGCCGAAGCCATCGCCACGGCCGTCGAGCGGCTGCTCTAAGCTATTGATTCACTTCATTTTGTGCACCGCAATATTGTCGTGACAAGCCCCCGGCGAGGGCTACAATCCGCGCCCCGATGCTTTATCACGCGTACGAATTCCACCGCCAACTCGCCCAGCCCGTACGGCATTGGGCCAACGCGCTGGAGCAGATTTATTCCAGCCCCTACAACCCCTTGTCCGACACCTGGTTCGGCAAGTCGGTGGCGGCGGGCGCGGAGATCATGGCTCGGCTCACGCAGAACTACGGCAAGCCTGAATTCGGCCTGAAGACGACGCAGATCGGCAACGAGTCCGTCGCGGTCAACGAAGAACTCCTGCTGCGCAAGGCCTTCTGCGACCTGGTGCGGTTCCGTCGCGACACGACGCGCCGCGATCCCAAGGTCCTGCTGGTGGCGCCGATGAGCGGCCACTACGCCACCCTGCTGCGCGGCACCGTCGAAGCGCTGCTGCCCGAGCACGACGTCCACGTCACCGACTGGACCGATTCCCGCGAGGTGCCGCTCTCGGACGGCAATTTCGACCTCGACGACTACGTCGACTACATCATCGAGTTCTGCCGCTATCTCGGGCCCGACCTGCACGTGATCGCGGTCTGCCAGCCCTCGGTGCCGGTGATGGCCGCCGCCGCGCTGATGGCCCAGGCGCACGACCCGCGCCAGCCGCGCTCGATCACCCTGATGGGTGGCCCGATCGACACGCGCGAGAGCCCGACGGTTCCCAACGATCTGGCGATGCGCAACTCGATGATGTGGTTCCGCCAGAACGTGATCTCGACGGTGCCGTTCAACTATCCAGGCTCGCTGCGCCGCGTCTACCCGGGCTTCCTGCAGCTCACCAGCTTCATCTCGATGAATCTCGACCGGCACGTCAATGCCCACATGCGCCAGTTCGAGCACCTGGTCAAAGGCGACGACGATTCGGCCGACGGCCACCGCGCCTTCTACGACGAATATCTCGCGGTTATGGATCTCACCGCCGAGTTCTACCTGCAAACCATCGAAGTGGTGTTCAAGGAACACCTGCTGCCGCGCGGCGCCTGGATCAGCCGGGGACGCAAGATCGACCCCAGCGCCATCGAGACGGCGCTGATGACGGTCGAAGGCGAGCTCGACGACATTTCCGGTATCGGCCAGACCAAGGCCGCCCACGCGCTGACGCCCAACATTCCCGGCGCCCGGCATGTGCATTGGGAACAGCCCCGGGTCGGCCACTACGGCATTTTCAACGGCCGCAAGTGGCGCGAGCAAATCATGCCCCGGGTGCGTGACTTCATTCGCGAGAACGAAGCCTACTAAACCCCGAGTCTCGGGCGGCCGCAGCCTTGATCAGCGGCCGATGCGGGCTATCCTTGCGTCAATGACCGTGCCCCTCGACGTTTCCGACTGGAAACCGGCGCCGTTCGCCGTGCAAGGCGAAACCGTTTTCGCCGTCGGCGACGTGCATGGCTGTGCGTCCGAATTGACTGTCCTGCTGGAGGCCATCGAAAGGGTGGCCCGGGAGCGACAAGCCAAGCGACACCTCATCTATCTCGGCGACCTCATCGATCGCGGGCCCGACAATATCGGCACTCTGAGGCTGTGGGCCGAGGATGCGACGGCGCGTGGCGTCGACCGCATCGATCGCGTGATGGGCAACCACGAAATAATGATGATGCTCACCCTGGCCGGCGAGACTCACGCCGCGAAGGCCGAAGCGATGTGGCGAAGCGACAGGATGGGCGGGGAGACGGTGCTGGCCGAGATGCGCGCCGCCTGTCGCGATCCGTGCGCGCCGCCCACCTACGCCCTGGCCGTCGCCGCCTTGGGAGAAGGCGTCATGCGCCATCTGATGACGCAGCGGTCCCACCTGCGGGTCGGCAACACCCTATTCGTTCACGGAGGCCTCGACGGACGTGCCGATCCGCAGGCGTTCCTGGCGCGGCCCTGGACAGCCTTCACCGACGCACGCTGGGCCTGGATCACGCATGGCTTCCTCGACTGGCAAGGCGGGTTCGGAGGCACGATGGTCGTGCATGGCCACACACCACCGGACAAGCACAGGGCGATCAGCGGCTTGGCCGATCCGCACCTTTTCGAAGGCGACCGGCTCAGCCTCGACGGCGGAAGCGCACGGACCGGGATCGTGACGGCGGCGGAGATCCAGGACGGCCGCTACCGCATCCTGAAAGCGGGCACGGCTCGCAACAGCGGTTCGCTTACCCTGTTGCCCGGATGACGTTGAGGAACGCAGCACCATAGCGTTCGAGCTTGGTGTCGCCGATGCCGTGGATCTCGCGCATCGCGGCCGGGCTGGCGGGGCGATGGGTGGCGAGCTCGACCAAGGTGCGGTCGGAGAACACGACATAGGCCGGCATCCTCTGGGCCTGCGCCAGTTTGGTCCGCAGCGCCTTCAGCGCCGTCAGCAGAGCCGTATCGGCGTCGCCGACGATGGCCGATGCGGCCGCCGCACGTTTGTCGCGGCGCGATCCCTTGGTCGTCGTGCCGCCAAGATCCTTGCGCAGCTCGATNNGCCGAGAGCTGGCGGAAGATCGAGCGCCATTCGCCCGCGTTGCGTTCGGCGCCGACGCCGAAGGTCGGTAGCCTCTCGTGGTTGAACTTGGCGATGTTGTCGGTGCGTTCGCCGCGCAGCAGGGCGATCAGATGCTCCACGCCGAAGCGCTCGCCGGTGCGCAGGATGGCCGACATCGCCTTTTGCGCCTCGACCGTGCCGTCGAACCGTTCCACGCCCTCGATGCAGAGATCGCAATTGCCGCAGGGTTCGGACGCCTCGCCGAAATAGGCGAGCAGCGTCTGGCGCCGGCAGCGCGGCGCTTCGGCAAGCGCCAGCAGGGCGCCGAGACGCTGGCGTTCAATACGCTTGCGCTCGTCCGACGAATCGCTCTGCTCGATCTGCACCCGGCGGAGCTGCATGTCGCCCAGGCCGTAGAGCGTCAGCGTGTCTGCCGCCAGCCCGTCGCGGCCGGCGCGGCCGATCTCCTGGTAGTAGGCCTCGACATTGGCCGGCAGGTCGGCATGGCAGACGAAGCGTACGTCGGGCTTGTCGATGCCCATGCCGAAGGCCACGGTGGCGGTCATCACCACGCCATCCTCCTGCTGGAAGGCGTCCTGGTTGGCGTCGCGCATGCCCTTGTCGAGGCCGGCATGATAGGGCCGCGCATTGACGCCCGCAGCAACCAGCATGGTCGCCAGCTCCTCGACCTTGCGGCGTGAGGCGCAATAGATGATCCCGCTGTCGCCGCTGTGGCTCTTCACGAAGTCCAGCACCTGGCGCGACGACCGCTCCTTGGGCTTGAAGGCGAGCCTGAGATTGGGCCGGTCGAAACTGCGTACGAAGGTGCGTGGCGGAGCGGCGAACAGCTTGTCGACGATGTCGCCGCGGGTCGGCGCGTCGGCGGTGGCGGTGAGCGCCATGGTCTGCAGGCGGCCGCCGATCTGGCGCGCGAGGTTGCCGAGGGTGAGATACTCCGGCCGGAAGTCGTGTCCCCATTGCGACACGCAGTGCGCTTCGTCGATCGCCATCAGCGTGACGTTGGCCTCGGCCAGCATCTCGACCGTGTCGGGCCGCGCCAACCGCTCGGGCGCGACATAGAGCAGGCGAAGCTCGCCGCTACGCAGAAGCGACATCACGCGCGCGTTCTCGGCCGGCTCGTTGCTGGAATTGAGGCTGCCCGCCGCAACCCCGGCGGCGCCGAGCGCACGCACCTGGTCGCGCATCAGGGCAATCAACGGCGAGACCACCAGGGTAAGACCGGGCCGCACGATCGCCGGCAGCTGATAGCATAGAGATTTGCCCGAGCCCGTCGGCATCACCGCCAGCACGCTCTCGCCCTCGAGCACGGCACGCACGATTTCTTCCTGCCCGGGCCGGAAGGCGTTGAAGCCGAAGACAGAATGCAACAGGGCGCGCGCAGACGAAAGCGGATCGGTCATTGTCTTGGCGCACCCTATCGCCGCACGACGCGCACCGCACTGTGGATGGGGCAAAATAGCGGCGGAACCTGGGCATGTTCCGGCCGTTCCCTCAGGGAAGGTTGGGAGTACGAAGTGCCAATTCTCGAACTTGCCTTGCTACTGGCCGTCGCTGGCGTGGCAGCCTTTCCCTGCTGGCGCTACAGCGCCAAGTGGAACTATTGGCCAAGTGCTTCGGCCGGCGTTCTCCTGCTCATCGTGGCGATCGTGGCTGCCGCTGGAAGTCCGGGGGCGCCGGACAATCGAGCCAGCGCGCCGTCGAGGCCCGGCCTGACGACCGCCGCAGCCGTCGTGTCGACGCTCGCCAACGAAGTCGTCGACTGAGCGGAGCCGCCGGGCGTCCCCGGCCAGACAAATCGGACAGAGGGACCGAAAGCGCCTAGGGTCGCCGCGACCGCGGATGTCCCGCGTTCCGGTACGACCGGCGTGAAGGAATTCGCATGTCCCAGAAGCATCAGCGCAGTAACAGAGAAGCCAAGAAGCCCAAGCAGAACAAGCCCAAGGCTGCCGTCTCGACCTCGCCGTTTGCGGCCAAGAGCAGCAACCCGGCCAAAGCCGCCGTGGCCGCCCGCCACAAGTAAGCCGCTAGCCTAGCGTCACATCGAGGGTGTGGTCGCGGCCGTCCTGGCGCAACGCGATGCGCGCCTTGCCGTCGGTCGGCGGCTGGGGCTCGCCATCAACCGCCACCTCGACCACGCCCCGGCTGACGCCGACGGGATTGCCGACCGAGATCGCATAGGTCGCGCCGCGATACTTCAGCACCATTTCGAAGCCCGGCCAGCCCTTGGGAACACAAGGGTCGAGCACGAGTAAATCACCCTCGAGTCGAAGGCCGAGAATGGCTTCGATGCCGGCGCGGTAGAGCCATCCGGCCGACCCCGTGTACCAGGTCCAGCCGCCTCGTCCGACATGCGGGGCCACTGAATAGACGTCAGCCGCCACAACGTACGGCTCGACCTTGTACCGATGGACGCCGGCCCGCGTGGCCGTGTGGTTGATGGGATTGATCAGGGAGAAAAGCTCAGTCGCCTTGTCACCTTGGCCAAGAGCTGCAAACCCCATGATCGACCAAGCCGCGGAATGGGTATATTGCCCGCCGTTCTCGCGGATACCGGGCGGATAGCCCTTGATATAGCCGGGATCGAGCGCCGTTTTGTCGAACGGCGGCGTGAAGAGCGGCGCGAGCCGGTCGCCGCGGCGAACGAGATTGGCATCCAGTGCCGCCATCGCCTGCACCGCGCGCGCCGGATCGCCGGCACCGGAAATGGCCGCCCAGGATTGGGCGATCGAATCGATGCGGCACTCCTCGCTGCTCGCCGAGCCCAGCGGAGTGCCGTCGTCGTAATAACCGCGGCGATACCAGTCGCCGTCCCAGCCCTCGCGATCGAGCGCGCCGCGCAAGGCCTCGGCATGCACGGTCCATGCCGTCGCCCGCGCAGTATCGTTACGTGACACCGCAATCGGGATGAACGCCTTGAGCGTCGTGTGCAGGAACCACCCCAGCCAGACGCTCTCGCCCCGCCCCCCCTCGCCGACCCGGTTCATGCCGTCGTTCCAGTCGCCCGTGCCGATCAACGGAAGACCGTGCGTGCCGGTCGCAAGGCTCAGATCGAGCGCGCGGGCACAATGCTCGAACAACGACGCGGTCTCGTCGGCAATACCCGGCTGATTGTAGAGATCGTGATCGCCCGGGCGCAGCGCAGGACCCTCGATGAACGGCACCTGCTCGTCGAGGATCGCCCCGTCGCCCGTGGTCTGGACGTAGTGGGCCGTCACGTAAGGGAGCCAGGCGCGGTCGTCGGAGATGCGTGTGCGTACGCCCTGGCCGGCGGGCGGGAACCACCAATGCTGAACGTCACCCTCGACGAATTGGCGGCCGGCCGCGCGCAGGATGTGCTCGCGGGTCATTTCTGGCCTGATGAGGATGAGCGACAAGACGTCCTGCAACTGGTCGCGGAAGCCATAGGCGCCGCTCGCCTGGTAAAAGGCCGAGCGCGCCCAGTAGCGGCAGGCGAGCGTCTGGTAGAGGAGACAGCCGTTGAGCAAGATATCCATCGCGCGGTCCGGCGTTTTGACCTGCACGGTACCGAGCGTCTCCGTCCAATAGGCGACGACGTCGCGATAAACCGCATCGAGATCGATCGCCCGGTAGCGTTCGATCAGCGAGCGCGCCTCGGCTGCATCGCCACCCTGACCGAGGAAGAAGACAATTTCGGTCGAGGCGCCGCGAGCCAGTTCGATCGTGGTTTGCAACGCCGCGCAAGGATCGAGGCCGGCGCCGACCCGCTGTGACAACGGGATGTCGCCGCTCAGCGCCGCGGGATTGTCGGCGGTGCAGTTGCGGCCGATGAACTCGCGCCGATCTCCGGTCCACCCGGTCTGCCGGCCGCCGAGATCGGCGAAGGCCACACGGGTGCCGTGATCGATGTTCCACGGATTGCTCGCGAAGATCGCACCCGTCTCTGGGTCGAGGTCGGTGACGACTGTCGGCACCGACGCGCCGCGCGACAGGCCGAGCACCCACTCGACATAGGCCGTGACCGACAGACGGCGAGCGCGATTTGAGACATTGCGGATGGTAAGCCGCGAGATCTTGATCGAGTCGCCGAGCGGCACGTATTGCAGCAGATCAAGCGCGATGCCGTGCGCGACGACCTCGAAGCGGCTGTATCCCCTGCCGTGACGTACGATATAGGGCGCCGATTCGTGGCGGATCGGCAGCGCCGTCGGACCCCACAGCTCGCCACTATCGAGATCGCGCACGTAGATGATCTCACCGGGCCGATCCGAGACTGGGTCGTTGGACCACGGGCTGAGCTGGTTGTCGCGGCTGTTCTGCGACCATGTGTAGCCGCCGCCCTCGACCGCCACCTGGAAGCCGAACGAGGGGTTGGAGACGACGTTGAGCCAGGGCGCCGGCGTCGACAGGCCGGGCCCGAGGACGGTCACATATTCCCGGTCATTGGGCGAGAAGCCGCCGAGGCCGTTGAAGAACTGGAGCGCGCTGAGCGCCGCGACCGGCGGGGGCTCGATCTCGGGACGCGCATCCGTCACCGGCTTGCGCCTGAGCGGCGGCGGCGCGCCGCGCGTCGTCTGACTGCGGTCGAGCTGGTCTGCGAGACTGCCGCGCCGGCTCAACAATACCACCCGGGCGAGGGCGAGAAGCAGGGCACGGGCCTCGGTGGAAATCAGATCGGTACGCAGGACGAAGATGCCGCCGACTCCGCTTTCGGTGCCGAGATGCGTTCCCGATCGGCTGGTGCGAACCATGATTTCGAGTGCGACCTGAAGATCCTGCACGTAGGACGCACCGCGCTCGTTCAGGATGACGAGATCGACCACCAG
The DNA here is from genome assembly GCA_003153415.1 of Rhodospirillales bacterium. Classification (GTDB taxonomy): domain Bacteria; phylum Pseudomonadota; class Alphaproteobacteria; order Reyranellales; family Reyranellaceae; genus Reyranella. The sequence continues at coordinate 8,650 of PLYQ01000151.1, forward strand.
GCCCTTCAGCCGCCAGTATTCGTGGGCGCGCAACATTTCCCGGACGATGCCCGAATCCTCGAGATCGTCGATGCGCACCAGCACGATCGGCGCGTCGCCCGAAATGCCCTGCGCCCACAACGCCGGCGGCCCCGCCAAGCCGCGGCGGATCGTGTCCGACGAGGAGCGCAGAGTAGGGCTTGCATAGAGGACATATCCCGCGAGGCGCTGAAAGAGACTTGCTTGCTCAGGCGCGACGTCGAGATGACGGAGTTGAACCTGCGCCTGCGTCCAGGCCAGCGTCGCCGCCCGTTCGAACGCATTGGTGTCCTGATGCTTGTCGATCGCATCGAGGATGGCTTCGCGCGAAGAGGCGACCACCGTCCAGAAGGCTATTCTCGCGGCGCCTCCAGCCGGAACCCGCAGGCGGCGGCGTAGAGCGAACACCGGGTCGAGGACGGCACCGACGGTGTCAGAGAGGCGGCGGCCGTCGACCACCGCAACTGGTGCAGTGATATCGTTACCGCGGCCGAGGAAGCGGGCGCGATCGGTTTCGACCTCCGGGGCACCGATTGTCTCGCCTTCGACGACCGCCAGATGCGCGATCCACAGTTCGGGCTCGTCGGAACTGCGACGTCGCCGTGTCGCCAGCAGCGCGCCGGCAGCGGGCAGATATTCTGTCTGCACGAAGAGCTTGGAGAACGCCTGGTGAGCGGCATCGGCGAGCGGCGTGGCCAGCACGATCTCGGCGTAGGAGGTGAGTTCGATGTCCCGGGCCACGGTGCCCGCATTGACGATGGACACCCGCCGGACCTCGGCATCGTCCTCCGGCGATACGACGACATCGAGTGTTGTCGCAAGAGTTCCCTCGCGTCTCGCAATTTCAACGCGATCCTCCGAAAACGCCACTTCGTAATTG
>PLYQ01000016.1 GCA_003153415.1 Rhodospirillales bacterium
TCACCTCGATGGCGGGCTCGATCTCGGCCGAGCACGGCATCGGCATCGAGAAGCTCGATGAGCTCGCGCACTACCGCTCGCGGGTCGAGCTCGACACCATGCGCACCATCAAGCGCTCGCTCGATCCGAAGAACATCATGAACCCCGGCAAGGTGCTGCGTATCTGATGAGTTTTGTCGACAAGCTACGCACCATCGTCGGCGACAGGGGCCTGATCACCGACGATCAGGGGAAACACCCCTACCTGACCGACTGGCGCGAGAACTATCTTGGCGCCGCGCTCGCCATCGTGCGGCCGGCGACGACCGAGGAAGTGGCCGCGGTCGTGAAACTTTGCGCCGCCGAGAAGGTCGCGATCGTGCCTCAGGGCGGCAACACCGGCATGAACGGCGGCGGCACGCCGCATGAGGACGGCCACGAGATCGTGCTGTCGCTCACCCGCATGAACCGCATCCTCGATATCGATCCGATCGGCTACACCATGACGGTCGAGGCAGGCGTGGTGCTGAAGACCATCCAGGAGACCGCCGCCCAGCACGATCGGCTGTTTCCCTTGAGCCTTGGCGCGGAGGGAAGCTGCACCATCGGCGGCAACCTCTCGACCAATGCCGGCGGCGTACAGGTGCTGCACTACGGCAACGCGCGCAACCTCGTGTTGGGCATCGAGGTCGTGCTGCCCAACGGCGAGATCTGGAACGGGTTGCGCGCACTCAAGAAGGACAATACGGGCTACGATCTGCGCGATCTCTATCTTGGCGCGGAAGGCACGCTCGGCATCATCACCAAGGCCGTGCTCAAGGTGTGGCCCAAGCCCAAGGACCACGCCACCTCGTGGGTCGCCATCCCCTCGCCAGAAGCGGCGGTCGAGCTGCTGAGCGGCGCCAACTCAGCCTCCGAGGACAATGTCACGTCCTGCGAACTGATGGGCCGGCAGGGCATCGACCTGGTGCTGAAGCACATCCCGGCCGTCAGCGATCCGCTGGCCGAGCGGCACGACTGGTACGTACTGATGGAATGGTCCTCGACCCGGCCGCGCCGCGACGGCGCCAACGCCGCAGGTCTGCGCGAAAAAATGGAAGGCTATCTCGGCGAGGCGATGGAAAAGGGCCTGGTGCTCGATGCCGTGATCGCCCAGACCGAGGCCCAGTCGCAGGCGCTCTGGCAGCTGCGCGAGAACCACACCGAGGCCTCCAAGAAGGAAGGCCCCTCGATCAAGCACGACATCTCGGTGCCGGTCAGCAACATCCCGAAGTTCGTCATCGAGGGCACCGCCGCCATGAAGAAGGCGCTGCCCGAGTGCCGGCCGGTGATCTTCGGTCATGTCGGCGACGGCAATCTGCACTTCAACTGTCAGGCGCCGGCCGGCTGGGGCAAGCCGCAGTTCACGCCGCATGTCGAAACGATTAGCGGCGCGATTTACGATCTGGTCGTGGGTTATGGCGGCTCGATCTCGGCCGAGCATGGCATCGGCCAAATCAAGGTCGATGAGCTCGCCCACTACCGCAGCAAGATCGAGCTGGATACGATGCGTACTCTAAAGCGCGCGCTCGACCCTCGGAACATCATGAATCCAGGCAAGGTGCTGCGGATCTAGCGTCTGGCGCGGTTTTTCTCGGGGGAGAAATCACATGACCGCAGTTTCGATCGGAGCACCGACTTCAGCTCAAAGCCGCAGGGCCGTCACCGCCGCGGTGATCGGCAACGTGCTCGAATGGTACGACTTCGCCGTCTACGGCTATGTCGCGGCCATCATCGGCAAGAACTTCTTTCCGGGAACGGACGAGACGACCGAACTGCTCAAGGCGTTCCTGACCTTCGGCCTCGGCTTCCTGGCGCGCCCCGTTGGCGGCATCGTGATCGGCCGCATGGGCGACACGCATGGCCGCAAGGCAGCCCTTCTGCTCACCATCTTCCTGATGGCTGTGGGCACCGTGCTGATCGGCATCCTGCCGACCTACACCAGCATCGGCTTCGCCGCACCGACCCTCCTGCTGGTGGCGCGCCTGATGCAGGGCTTCTCGACGGGCGGCGAATGGGGCGGTTCGACCTCGTTCATCGTCGAATGGGCGCCCAACGGAAAGCGCGGGCTGTTCGGCAGCTTCCAGCAGATGAGCGTGGTGGCGGGCCTGCTGCTGGGTTCGGCATTCGCGGCCCTGCTCAACACCGTGCTGACGCCCGCCCAGATGGGCGAATGGGGCTGGCGCATCCCGTTCCTGGTCGGCGGACTGCTTGGGCCGATCGGTATCTATATGCGTCGTACCATCGACGAGACGCCGCACTACGCGCGGGTGGCGGCGGCCAAGACCACGCCGGCCACCGGCCCGACCGGCTTCGCACTGGCCGCCCGCGCCTTCGGCTTCACCATCGTGTGGACGGTCGCCTTCTACGTTCTGCTGACCTACATGCCGAGCTGGACGGGCAAGTACATGAACCTCAGCCCGGCCGCGGCGCTGTGGTCGAATAGCATTGGCCTGGTCGCACTAATCATCGGCATTCCGATCTTCGGACACCTGTCGGACCGCTACGGCCGCAGGCCGTTGCTGCTGATCTGTTGCGCTGCCTTCATCGTGCTGCCCTGGCCGCTTTTCACCTATCTCGCCTCGGGCAACGTTCCCTTCGCGGTGCTGGTTTTTATCCAGATCGGCATCGCGATCCTGATCTCGCTCTATTCCGGCGCCGGGCCCGCGGCCATCGCCGAGATCTTTCCGACACGCAGCCGCTCGACCTGGATGACCACGGGCTATGCGCTGGCCGTGGCAATCTTCGGCGGCTCGGCGCCTTACCTCTCGATCTGGATGATCCAGAAGTTCGGCACGCCCATCGCGCCGGTCTGGTACCTGATCGTCGCGGCCGTCGTGTCGCTCGGGGTGATCTGGGGCCTGAAGGAAACCGCCTTCGACGACCTGGCGTGAGCCGCGCATGCTGATCCGCTACGACGGCAAGACCGTGATCGTCGCCGGCGCCGCGCGCGGAATCGGGCGGGCGATTGTCCGCGCTTTCGCCGCCGACGGCGCCAACGTGTTGGCCTGCGATCGCCTGGTCGGTGAAATCGACAAAGGCGAGCGCATCAAGGCCCTCCCTGTCGACGTTACCGAGCCTGCCAGCATCGACGCCGTAGTGGCGCAAGCCGGCGGCAAGGTCGACGTGCTGGTCTATGTCGCGGGCGGTGTGCTCGGCCAGCGGCCCAAGCCGTTGGAAGAGGTCTCGCCGGAAGAGTTTGCCGGCATCGTCGACGCCAACCTGAAAGGCTGCTTCCTGTTCGCCCGAGCCGTGGTGGCCGGCATGAAAAAGGCCGGTGGCGGGCGCATCGTCACCATTTCCAGCCGCGCCGGGCTGGCCACCAGCCTGACCGGCATCCAGGCCTATGCCTCGGCCAAGCACGGCCAGGTTGGCCTCGTGAAGCAGCTCGCCCAGGAACTGGGCCCCTTCGGCATCACCGTCAATTCGGTGGCGCCAGGATTCATGGCCACCAGCCCGGACTACGAGCGGCAGTGGAATTCCTATAGTCCCGAGGTTCAGAAAAGCCTCTTCGACCGCATCGCCATGCGCCGCAAGGGCACGCCCGAGGATATCGCCGATGCGGTCCTGTTTCTCGCCTCCGAACACGCATCCTGGATCACCGGGCAGATTTTGCCGGTGACCGGCTCGCCCCTCATGTGACTCAAGAAGGAGACAATCATGCCTGACACCCACACGCCGCAACTCGAGCCCTGGCAATGGAGTGAGGCGCATTGGCGCAAGCTGGTCGGCCAGGTCCGCGCCGGCAAAAGCTACCGGCCCAAGACGTGGAAGGACGGGGCGCGCTGCGCGGTCGCTCTTTCCTTCGACTCGGACCATGAAACCAACGAGCTGCGCGACGGCGGCAAGTCGATCGGCCGCATGGCGTGGGGCCAATCCGGCAACCGCGTCGGCGTGCCGCGCATCCGCAAGCTGCTCGCCAAGCACGACGTGAAAGCAACGTTCTACGTTCCCGCGGTGACGGCGCTCCTCTATCCCGACGAGCAGCGCGCGCTTGTGGCGGAGGGCCACGAGATCGGCATCCACGGCTGGATCCACGAGCTCAACTCGGTGCTGCCACGCGAGGCCGAGCGCGATCTGATGCTGCGTTCGGCCGATACGCTGGAGAAGGTCACCGGCAAGCGATGTGTCGGCATGCGCACGCCGTCGTGGGATTTCAGCCCCAATACGCTCGCCCTCGAGAAGGAACTGGGGCTGTTCTACGACTCTTCGCTGATGGCCGACGAGGATTGCTACGAATTGCTGCTGCATGGCGAGGAGACCGGCGTTGTGGAATTGCCGGTCGAGTGGGTGCGCGACGACGCGGTTTATTTCGCCATGAACCGCTTCGCCTCGCTCAGGCCCTACACACCTCCCACCGACGTGTTCGACATCTTCCGGCGCGAACTGGACGCCGCGTGGGAGGATGGCGGCATCTTCCAGCTCACCATGCACCCACACCACATCGGCTATCGCTCGCGCATCTGGATCGTCGACGAGCTGATCCGGCACGCCAAATCGAAGGGCAAGGTGTGGTTCGCCACCCACGCCGAGGTGGCGCGCTACGCCAAGGAACACGCGAAATGAGCAAGACCGCGATTGTCACCGGCGGCGCACGCGGCATCGGACGTGGCTGCGCCCTGGAGCTCGCCCAACGCGGCTACGACATCGCGCTGGTCGACCTGCTCGAACCCGAAATGGCGCGCACCAAGGGCGAGATCGAAGCCAAGGGCCGCGAGGCGCTGACCTACAAGGCCGACGTCAGCGTGTTCGCCCGAGCCCACGAGATCGCGGCCGATGTCGCAAAGCAGTGGGGCCAGATCGACTTCTTGCTGAACGACGCCGGCGCTTCGAACGCCAAGGGCATCCTCGAGATCAAGGAGGAGGAGTTCGACCGCACGATCGCGGTCAACCTCAAGAGTTGCTTCAACTACATTCACGCGATCGCCCCGCTCATGCTGAAGCAGGACGACGGCGGCCGTATCGTCAGCATGTCGTCGCTCAATGCGCTGTCAGGCGGCGTCACCTCGGCTGTCAGCAAGCACTCCTACGCCGCGGCCAAGGCCGGGATCCTGGGCCTCACCCGCTCACTCGCCAAGGAACTGGGGCCCAAGATCATGATCAACGCGATCTGCCCGGGCGCGATCGAGACCGAGCTCGGCAACAGCCTGACCAGATCGCGCGGCGACGAAATGAAGAAGGGCATCATGCTCAACCGCCTCGGCAATCCGGCCGACGTGGCGCAGCTCGTGGCTTTCCTTGCCACATCGGAGCCCTGCTTCATCACCGGCCAGCATTTCGTGATCGACGGCTTCCAATGGTCGTGCTGAAGCCCTAAGGCCGTTCGTCGTCTTTCTTCTCAACGATCTCGTACTGCACGTCGATCACCTTGCGTCCCGCTCGTGACGGCGGTTCCGCAGGCAGGCCGCCGCCGAACAGGCTGCCGAGCCACGCCTTGGCCTTGAAGACGAAAATGGCGATCAGCACGACCGCCGCGACGCCCGCGATCACGGCAAAGCCCAGCACCGCCAGCACGACGAAGCCGATCAAGCCGATTGCCGCCTGCAGCCATACCCGGGCCGGCAGTCGCGCCAACAGCTCGAGGAACTGCTTGCCGTTCATTGCGCCCAGCGCTTTTCGAAGTCCCAGACCTCGGGGAAGCCCATCAGCTCGTGCATGCCGCGATATTGCGGCACGTTGGTGCCGGTGCTGGTGCCGGCCTGCTTGAGGTGCTCCCACGCTTGGCGCATCGCCTCGGCAGCGACGCTGAAGCCCAGCCCGGGATAGATCGCCATGTCGAAGCCCCATTTCTTGAGCCGTGCCGCCTCGACCCGCGGCGTCTTGCCGAACTCGACCATGTTGGCGAGCAGAGGCTTTTCGACCTCGCGGCCGATGCGCTCGAGCTCGGCCTCGCTCTCCGGCGATTCGACAAAGATCACGTCGGCGCCTGCCGCCTCGTAGAGCTTGGCGCGGCGCAGCGCTTCGTCGAGACCGTGCGCGGTGCGTGCGTCGGTGCGGGCCACAATCATGGTTTCAACGCACCGGCGAGCCTCGACTGCGACCTTGATCTTGAGCACCATCTCCTCGGCCGGCACGACGCGGCGGCCCGGCGTGTGGCCGCACTTCTTGGGCATCTCCTGGTCCTCGATCTGGATGGCGGCAACCCCCGCCGCCTCGTAGCCGCGCACCGTGCGCTGGACGTTGAGCAGCCCGCCATAGCCGGTGTCCGCATCGGCGATCAGCGGCGTAGTGGTGATCGAGCAGATCATCTCGGCGCGCCCTACCATGTCGGAATAGGTGGCAAGACCTGCGTCGGGCAGGCCAAGCGCCGAGGCGGTGGCGCCGTAGCCGGTCATATAGAGCGCAGGGAACCCCATGGTATCGGCGACGCGGGCCGAGATGCCGTCAAAGATGCCCGGCGCCAGGATGAACTCGCCCTTCGCCAGCCGCTCGCGCAGCGCGTGCGCCTTCGCATTGCCCGCCATGTCTGAATCCTCGCCGTGGTTGCCCGAGCACTATATCAGGTGCGCGGCGATTCTAAGGCGCCCGCGTCAGAGAGATGTCGCAGGTGCGGCCGCCGCTAGAGTGCTCCGGGCCGGAGCCGGTGATGGCATTGTTGCCGTCATATCGGGCCGACATGGTCGCGCTATTCACCACGCCCGGCGTGTTGTTCGGTGTGAAGTTCCTCACCACGGAAACCGATGTTCCGTTGATCGCTATGCTGATGGAACGGTTGCCCATAGTACTGTTGTTGGCGCCGGGACGAACCCACGCGCCGGCGCCGCCACTGACGGCAATTTGCAAATTGATGGCGAACTCGTTCCCATTTCTGGCTGCCGAGCAACGGTAGACCCCCTTCCACAGACCATCGGGGCCCGCTTTCGGAGCGGCGGAAGCGACGCCGGGCGCCGTCGCTCCTGGCGAAGCGGCCGTTGCTGGAGGAGGAGTGGCCTTGGTCACCGCCTCGGCCTTGGCTTTCTCCTCATCAGCTTTCTTCTTCGCCTCCTCGAGCTTCTTCTGCTCCTCGTCGAATTTCGAAATGGCCGGCGCCGCCTCCTTCATGAGCGCTTGGTGCTGAGGCCCCGCCAGAAAGCCGCTTACCGGATATTTCCGGCTGGCCTGCCAGGCCGCGATCATTTCGCGCGTGTGCGGACCGAAGACACCATCGGTGCCGTAGGTGTTGAAGCCCAGCGCCGTCAACGCCACCTGGATATGCTGACGGTCGATCAGGACGTGGCGCAGCGCCGCTTCGGCGGCTTCGGCGGCCTTGCGGTCCCCTTCCTCGGCCTGACGCTTGGTGGCGGCCTCCGCCTCGGCTTTTTGCTTGGTCTCGGCCTCGATGCGTTGCTTTTCCACGAACTCGGCCTCGATCTTGCGCCGCGTCTCCTCTTCGATCTGACGTCGCGTTGCCGCTTCTGCGTCAGCCTTCTGCTTGGCCTCGGCTTCGGCCTTGAGCTTCGCAGCCCCCTCCGCCGCAGCCGTCTCGCGCGCCGCCTGCTCCGCCCGCAGCCGGACGAGCTCGTCTTGGTCCCGAGCGGCCTTGTCGGCTTCGGGATTGGGCGTCGCCGCAACTTGAGTCGATGTACTGGCCAGCGGCTTGGCGGTGGCGAAGTAATAGCCGCCCCCCGCCAGAGCCACGAGAACGACCGCTGCCAGGCCGATCCACAGGCCGATGCCGCGCTTGGCAGGCGCAGCGGGCGGCGTATCGGTCGCTGCCTTGGCGGCGGTCGGCGGTCGCACCATGATCGTGGCCGCCGGATCGGCAGATCTGCCAAGTGCCACGGTCGCCTGCGCGTCGGGAGCGCCAGCCTGCCCCAGGATCGGGCGCCAGCCGGCGATCGATTGCGGCCGGTCGGTGGCGCGCACAGTAAGGCCGGTGTCGATGCCGACCAGAAGACCGGGCACGAAGCCCGCCGGCATCAGCTTGGCCAGCGGTACGTACTCGTCGTCGAGCATGCGATCGAAGGCGCTGGGCGGTGGGGTGCCGGTGATCGCGTGGTAAAGCGTGGCTGAAATGCCGTAGATGTCGGTCCACGGCCCCTGCTTGGCCGAGGTGAACTGCTCGGCTGCAGCATAGCCCGGCGTGAAGATCGCCGTCATCGCCGTGGTCTTGCCTGCCATCGCCGCGCGCGAGGCACCGAAATCGATCAGGGTGGGATTGCCCTCGGCGTCGAGCAGGATGTTGGCCGGCTTGATGTCGCGGTGGAGAAAGCCGGTCGCATGAACCTGTTCCAGCCCGTCGAGCAGTGGCCACAGGATGCGGTCGATTTCGGCCGGGGTGAGCTTGTTGCCGCCTTTCAGTCGGTTCTCGAGCGTGTCGCCGGCCAGCAGCTCCATGATGATATAGGCGGTGCCGTTGGTTTCGAGGAAGTCGAATACCCGCACGATGGCCGGCGCCCGCTGCAGACTGGCAAGTGTGCGGCCTTCGGCGACGAAGCGCTCACGACCCCAGGTGAAATCTTCCGAAACCTTGGTCGAGCGCGGCAATACGGTAACGCCGTCCTGGCGTACCGCGAGCGCAGACGGCAGGTATTCCTTGATCGCCACCTCGCGGTTGAGCTGGGCGTCGCGCGCGCGGTAGGTGATGCCGAAGCCGCCCTGGCCCAAGATGGACACGATCTCATAGCGGCCGATCGTCTGCCCCGGTCGGAGCGCGACAAAATCAACTTCGGAAGCTTGGCCCTGGTCCTGGCTGGTAACTTCGGTCATGGGGATCGCCGAGGCCTCATAGCGTGCCATGAGCCCACGCGAGCGGCAACGAGATATCGGTTTCAGGAGCGGCTCTGAGACCCACCGCTCACCGGCCCCTCCGTGTCAGCACTATCGGGATAGTTCCCGATCTGCCGGATTCCATCGTGAACTCCACGCGATTGCCGACGACCCGGCTGCTCATGTCGTAAAAGTTGGGCTGGCACTGGCCGTTTAAGCCGTGCAGTTCCATACGAGCAGCGCCATCCGGCGCAATCGACAGATTGTAGCTGGCGGTGCTGTTACACCGTATAATAGCCCAAGTGCCGGTACCCCGACCACCAACAACGTGAACTGATGTGGCTAAGCCGCCGTTGGGGAAGTTCGCGGCGCCCGAATAGTCGCCATCGAACGCATTGGCCGATCCTTTCGGGCCGGCCGCAGCCGCCTGCGGATTCGTCGTGGCGTCAGGCGCTTTCCTTTGGTCCTCGTCGAACTTGGCGATCGCCGATGCCGCCTCCTTGAGGAGCGCCTGGTTCTCGGCGCCGGTCAGGAAGCCAGTCGCCGCATAATTCTTGCTGCGTTGCCAAGCCGCGATCACGTCGCGCGAGTGGCTGCCAAACGCGCCATCGGTGCCGTTGGTATTGAAGCCGTGCGCCGTCAAAGCCACCTGAACGCGCTGACGATCCAGAGGCGTAAGACGCAGCGCGGTCTCGGCGGCTTCAGCTGCTTTTTTGTCCCCTTCCTCCGTCTGGCGCTTGGCCGCGGCCTCAGCCTCGGCCTTCTGCTTGGCCTCTGCTTCCAGGCGCTGCTTTTCGGCAAGCTCTGCCTCGATCCTACGCCGTGTCTCCTCCTCGATCTTGCGACGAGTGGTGGCGTCTGCCTCGGCCTTCTGCCTGGCTGTCTCTTCGGCTTTGAATTTGGCTTCCGCCTCGGCCTCGGCGGCGCGCAGTTTGGCGAGTTCCTCCTGGATCTTGAGGCGCTCGGCCTGGGCGGCCGCCTGTATAGACGCCGCTGCCCCGGTCGCGACCTGGGCCGGCGCAACGACCGCAAAATAATAGCCGCCGGCGGCCAAGGCGAGCGCCGCTGCAGCGGCGATGCCAAGCCAGACGCCCGTGCGGCGCTTGGCCGCCACGGGTATGGCAGGGGACGTGACGGGAGGCTCCACGACGGCTGCCGCGCGGTTGCCGGTCTGTCGCAAGACCGATCGCCAGGCCGCAATCGATTGTGGGCGTTCGCTGGCGCGCACGGTAAGCGCGGCGTCGATGCCGGCGGTCAGGCCGGAGGCAAAACCCACCGGCGCGAGGTTGGATAGTGGCTCGTAGGCATCCTGCAACATCCGGTCGAAGGCACTAGGCGGCGTGCGGCCAGTGATGGCGTGATAAAGCGTGGCCGCGAGACCGTAGATGTCAGTCCACGGGCCCTGCCTGGCGGAGGTGAATTGTTCGGCCGCCGCATAGCCCGGCGTGAAGATCGCCGTCATCGCCGCGGTCTTGCCGGCCATGGCCGCACGTGCGGCGCCGAAGTCGATCAGGGTCGGGTCGCCGGCGGCGCTGAGCAGAATGTTGGCCGGCTTGATGTCGCGGTGAAGGAAGCCTGCGCCGTGGACCTTCTCCAGGCCGTCGAGTAACGGCCACAGGATGCGGTTGAGTTCGTCCGGCGTGAGCGGCCCCTTCTGCCGCAGACGGCTCTCCAGCGTGTCGCCGGCCACCAACTCCATGACGATATAGCCGGTGCCATTGGCTTCGAGGAAATCGAACACCCGCACGATCGCCGGGGCGCGCTGCAGGCTGGCCAACGTGCGCCCTTCGTCGACGAAGCGTTTGCGACCCCCGGTGAATTCCTCGGCTGTCTTGGTCGAGCGCGGCAGCACGGTGGTGCCGTTTTGCCGGATCGCCAGTGCGGTGGGCAGGTACTCCTTGATCGCGACCTCTCGGCCGAGCTGCGCGTCGCGGGCGCGATAGGTGATGCCGAATCCGCCTTGGCCCAAAACGGAAAGGACCTCGTAGCGTCCGATTGTCTGTCCGGTCTTGAGCGCGACGAAATCTACTTCGGGCACATCGCCGGGTGGCTGGCCAGGCAGTTGGCCAATGGGCTCAACCATGATGGTGGNNCCGTTGGTCGAACCGAGATCCTCGACCTGCAGCGCCTCGCCGGCGAGGCTGAGACGGGCGTGGCGGCGCGATACCGTGGCGTGCGCCACGACCAGCTCGCACTGCTCGGCGGCCCGGCCGATCACCATGCCCTGCGGCAGCGCCATCAGCTTGTCGAGAGCGACATCGAACCCGTATTTCTTGCCGGTCGAGTCCTGGCCTTCGAAGCGCAGCGTGATCTGCGGCAGCAGTCGCGTCGTCGTTCTGGAGGAGGCTTCTTCGGCCGCCGCATGCGACGCGTGCCGGACATGGAAGATCTGGACGGGTCGGCTGACATTCTTGAATTGACGTTCGCCGCCGTCGACGAAGGCGTACTCGATCTTGAGCGCCGCGACATCGCGCACGGCGCGCGAGACGGCGATGCCGCCCGGNNACCTCGCCAAGATGGACGCCGACGCGGAACAGCATGCGCTGCTCTTCCTGGAGAGCTGCGTTGAACTGTGCCATGCGCTCCTGGATGTCGATCGCCGCCTCGACGGCGGAAACGGCCGAGGCGAATTCGGCCAGCATGGCGTCGCCCGCCGTACCGACCAGCCGGCCGCCGCCTGAAACGATGGCCGGCCGCCAGACATCGATCTGCGCCGACTTGAGATGGCGGAAGGTACGCGTCTCGGCGCCCTCCATCATCCGGGTGAAGCCCGCGAGGTCGGCATGAATGATGGCGGCGAGTCGGCGCTGCGTGGTTGCCATGGTGACCCTAGTTTAACGGCCAAATTTCGATTTCGCGCCCCTCGCCGAGATATTTGGCGGTGAGTGGCGCGACGGCTCCGATCTCCGCCATGGCCGGCCCGGCGGCCTCCACCGCGACCCACTGGCGGCCCTGCGCCCGGATGGTCCGTTCGCCGGGCTGGGCCGGCATGTCGACCCCCAGCAGAGCGTGGCCCGGCATGGTGATCATCGCCAGCTTGCGCCAGGGAGCATAGGTCCGCAGCACGGCCGCCAAGGCTACGGCCTTGCTGTCGCAATCGCCGCGGTTCTGCGCCAACAGCGCCGGCGCAGGCAGGAAATCGCCGCCGCGGCGCTTTTTGTCCTCCAGGAGGGCGTAGGGGATTTCCTGGAAGAAGGCGAGCGCCAGCCCAATCCGCGCCCGGTCGTTGTTGTCGATCCCCGGCGTGTCGCCAAGCGCCCGCGCCACGGCGCGCATGGCCCCCTGCTGTCCCTGGGTGGCGCCGGCGTAATCGACCATGATGCGCCGCTCGTCGACCCGTCGCCGCAGGTGCTGAGCGAGGTAGGACTTTTCGGCAGCGTTGTACCGCTGGGCCAGACGCGCGCTGAGCGCGTCGACCTGCTTGCTGTCGCGGGCGGAAATTGTCCATTTCAGGTTGTCACCCGTGCGCTGAAACTCGATCGCGGCGCCGTTGCCAAACTTCGCGACCTCGTCCTTGAGCTCGCGCTCGAGATGCCGCCACATCGCCTCGATGCTGAATTCGACGAACGACGCTTCGGCCTCCCTGATGGCGTCCTTGGTCAGCGTGAAGGTCGTGGTGTGCTCGCGCCGCTCATGGTCGCGCCAGCGAAAGCTCAGTTGCTCATCGCCGCTGCGCGAATTCCGCTTGAAATCGAGTTGCTGCGCCTCGGCTGCNNATGGCACGCTTCATGTTGGACATCGACAGCGGCGCAAGCCCTGCGAGCTTGGCCGCGGTCTCGTCGACCCGGGCCGCGAACTCCGCGCGGTCGACCAGCCAGTCGAGATAGCCCACGCGCAACAGCGCCTCGTCGGTGAAATCCTCCGACAGCAGGAAGGCGCGCTTGGCGAAGCTCGGNNGGCATGAAGAAGCGCATGCCCTTCACGCCCAGGCGAAAGTCGCAGGCCAGCGCCATGTCGGTCGCGCCGCCATAGACGCTGCCGTTCAGCGCGCAGAGCGTCGGCATGCGCATGGCCTCGAGCCGGTCCATGACCTTCTCGAAGCTATCCTCGCTTTCGGGCGGCCGCGCGCCCTTGCCGGACGGAATCGAACCGAGATCGTAGCCCGAGCAGAAGCTCTTCTCGCCCGCGCCGGTCAGCACCGTGACACGGACGTTGGGATCGGCCGCGGCCTTGTCGATCGCGACGCGCAGCTTGGAGAGGCCCGCGGGATCGAGGCGGTTGTGCTTGGCGGGATCGTTGAGCGTGATGGTGGCCCGGGGGCCGTCGATGGCGAGCAGAACGGTGTCGGTCATGATGGGCAAGGATACCTGACGGGGTCGCCAAAGGCGACCGGGTCGCGGAACGCGACCTTGTCGCCAAAGGCGACCGAGCGCGGCATATTGCTGACCGGAGGAAAAAACATGACTTATACCGCCCCGCTCGCCGACATGCGTTTCGCGCTGCGCGAAGTCGCGGGCCTGGAGCGCATCGCCGCCCTGCCCGGCTATGAACACGCCACCGACGACACGGTCGACGCGGTCCTGGAAGAGGCAGCAAAGCTCGCTGGCAACGGTCTGGCGCCGCTCAACCGGGACGGCGACAAGATCGGCGCCAAGCTCGAGAACGGCGTGGTCCGCACAGCTCCCGGCTTCGCTGGCATCTACAAGGAATTCGTCGACGGCGGCTGGAATTCGCTGCCCTTCGATCCCGAGTTCGGCGGTCAGGGCATGCCGTGGCTGCTCGCCACCTCGGTGCAGGAGATGTGGCAGGCATCGAACATGGGCTTCGGACTGGTGCTGTTGCTGAACCAGGGCGCGATCGACGCCATCCACCACCACGGCTCGCCCGAGCAGAAGGCGGCCTACCTGCCGAAGATGATCTCCGGCGAATGGACCGGCACCATGAACCTGACCGAGCCGCAGGCCGGCTCCGACCTGGCGCAGCTCAAGAGCCGAGCGGTCAAGGACGGCGACTACTACAAGGTCACCGGCCAGAAGATCTTCATCACCTACGGCGAGCACGACATGGCCGAGAACATCGTCCATCTCGTGCTGGCGCGTACGCCCGATGCGCCGGCTGGCGTGCGCGGCATTTCGCTGTTCATCGTGCCGAAATTCCTGGTCAATGCGGACGGCACGCTGGCGGCACGCAACGACCTCAAATGCGTGTCGCTCGAACACAAACTCGGGATCCATGCGAGTCCCACCTGCGTGATGTCGTTCGGCGACGACGGCGGCGCCGTGGGTTACCTCGTTGGCGAGGAGGGCCGCGGGCTTTCCTACATGTTCACCATGATGAACAGCGCCCGCCTTTCGGTCGGCATCCAGGGCCTGGCGATCGCCGAGCGCGCCTATCAGCAGGCCGCAGCCTTTGCCAGGACGCGCGTACAGTCCAAGGACGACGGCAGCCCGGACGTCAAGTCGGTGGCGATCGTCCATCATGCCGACGTGCGCCGCATGTTGATGACCATGCGCGCCCAGATCGAGGCGATGCGCGCGCTGGGCTACTACACCGCGGCCGGCATCGACGGGGCGCTCCGGCATCCCGACAAGGAGGCCGCGCGCAAAACCCAGGACCGCGTCGATCTCCTGATCCCGATCGTGAAGGCCTGGTTCACCGACCTCGGCAATGAAATCGCCTCGACCGGCGTGCAGATCCACGGTGGCATGGGCTTCATCGAGGAGACCGGCGCCGCCCAGCATCTGCGCGACGCCCGCATCCTGCCGATCTACGAGGGCACCAACGGCATCCAGGCGCGCGACCTAGTCGGTCGCAAGGTGGCCAAGGATGGCGGCGAAACGATGATGGCGCTGGTGGCCGAAATGCGGGCGCTGGCCGACGAGATGAAGGCCGCCCCCGGCGACGATATGGCCGCGATCCGCGAGGGGCTGACGGCCTCCGCCGAGGCGCTGGAGGCGGCAACCCGGTGGGTGGCCCAGTCGGTCAAATCGGACCTGGTGTCCGCCCTGGCAGGCTCAGTGCCGTTCCTCAGGTTGGCCGGCACGGCCTTGGGCGGCTGGCTGTTGGCCAAGAGCGCTTTGGTCGCGCAGGCCAAGCTCGCGACCCGCGACGGCGATCCCGCCTTTCTCGAGGCCAAGCTCATCACCGCGCGCTTCTACGCCGAGGTCATCCTGCCGCCGGCACTGGCCCAGCTGGGGCCGCTCAAGGCCGCCGGCCGCACCGTGTTTGCGCTGAAAGAGGAGCAGTTCTGAGCACCGGCCTGGTCGAGCTGCCGGCCGACGAGGCGAAAGCCTTCGCCGGGCGTTTCGACCTGGCCAATCTCGAGCGCGCTTTTCTCGACGATCCCTTTCCGCGCTACCACGCGCTGCGCCGCTTCACGCCGATCAAACGCCTGCCCGACGGCAGCGTCTTTCTTTCTCGCTATGCCGATGTTGCCCTGTGCTATCGCGACGGCCGCATGAGCTCGGACAAGAAGGCCGAGTTCGGGCCGAAGTTCGGCGTCGGCACGCCGCTCTACCGCCATCACACGACCAGCCTGGTGTTCAACGACCCGCCGCTGCACACGCGGGTGCGCAAGCTCCTGGCCGCGGCCTTCACGCCGCGCGCGCTGGCGAGCCTGCAGCCGCGCATCGCGGCGGTGGTCGACGGGTTGCTCGCCGCCCACGCCGAGCAGGGCCGCATGGACCTAGTCGAGGACTTCGCCTTTCGCCTGCCCGTCGAGGTGATCTGCGACATGCTGGGCGTGCCGCCGGGCGAGCGAGCGCCTTTCCGCCGCTATTCCCTGGCGATCCTTGGGGCCCTGGAGCCGGTCGTCGGACCGGAGCGGCAGGCGGCGGGCAATGCGGCGGTGTCGGAGTTCTCGAGCTATCTCGACAAGCTGATCGCCGAGCGGCGCAAGCGCCCGGCCGACGATCGCGATGTGCTGGGCACCCTGATCCACGGCGAGGTCGACGGCGAGCGACTGAGCCACGAGGAGCTGGTGCAGAACTGCATCTTCCTGTTGAACGCCGGTCACGAGACCACGACCAACCTGATCGGCAATACCGTCGACGCCCTGCTGCGCTTTCCTGACGAACTGGCGCGCCTCAAGGCCGACCCGAACCTGATCAAGAGCTGTATCGAGGAGGGCCTGCGTTTCGAGAGCTCCAACCAGCTCGGCAATCGCCGACTCACCGGCGACATCGAAATCGGCGGCGAGCGGCTGGCCGCCGGCACCTACGTCCATATCGGCATTGGTGCCGCCAACCGTGACCCGGCGCAGTTTCCCGACCCCGACCGCTTCGACGCCGGCCGCGAGCCCAACCGGCACTTTGCCTTTGGCTCAGGCGTCCATATGTGCCTGGGCGCGGTGCTGGCGCGCATGGAGGGCACCATCGCGATCGGCCGCCTGGCAAGCCGCCTCGACGGTCTGGCGCGCGACGGCGCCTACGAGCGCGGCGGCCGTGCCCGCTTCCGCGGCCTCAACAAATATCCAATCGCGTGGACGGCCGTTCGCGCCTGACGACAAAAGAAAACGCCCGCCGGCTCGCGCCGTCGGGCGTTTCAATTCGATTGCGAAGAGAAGAGGCCTACGCCGCTTCCTTCTGCTCCGCCTGCTCGGCCGACGGACCTGAGTCCTGGCCCTTGGCGGCGGTGTCGCGCTCGATGAACTCGATCACCGCCATCGGGGCGGCGTCGCCGAAGCGGAAGCCCGCCTTCAGGACGCGCAGGTAGCCGCCATTGCGCTTGGAGTAGCGCGGGCCGAGCGTCGTGAAGAGCTTGTCGGCGACGTAGGGATCGCGCAGGAAGCCGATCGCCTGGCGACGCGCATGTAGGCCACCCTTCTTGCCGAGCGTAACCAGTTTCTCGACGATCGGACGCAGGTCCTTCGCCTTGTGTAGCGTGGTCGTGATCTGCTCGTGCTTGATCAGCGCGCCGGCGAGATTCATGAACATCGCTTTGCGATGCTCCGACGTACGGTGGAATTTCCGGCCGCGGTTGTTGTGACGCATGACAGTTGTCCTTCCAGCGGCCTAGTACGGCTCTTCCAGCCGCTTGGCCATCTCTTCGATATTGTCCGGCGGCCAGCCCGGGATTTCCATGCCGAGGTGCAGGCCCATGCCGGCCAGCACTTCCTTGATCTCGTTCAGCGACTTGCGGCCGAAGTTCGGGGTGCGCAGCATCTCCGCCTCGGTCTTCTGCACCAGGTCGCCGATATAGATGATGTTGTCGTTCTTCAGGCAGTT
>PLYQ01000180.1 GCA_003153415.1 Rhodospirillales bacterium
GGTGCCCCGTCTTACGGGGCGGAGGGGTCATGAGTCTCGACTGCGACCCATGACCCCCGGCGCCTGTGAAGGCACAAGGTTGGCGTAAGATGCCGACACCTCCCCATATGAATGGGGAGGAAAGACTCTAGGCGCGGCGGCGCACCCGCTCGCGATGCAGGATGTAGAGACCGGAGGCTGCGACCACGACGATGCCCGCGACGGCCAGGAGATTGGGAACGTCGCCCCACATGACGTAGCCGATGGCGAGCGCCCACAGGATCGACGAATAGCGCAGCGAACCGAGAACCGACATTTCGGCGCCCGANNGAGCTCAGCGACACCACCAGGGTCGGCACGGCGGCCGGCACGTGGCGGCCGAGCACGTCGCGTAGTGCTCCGGCAAACGAAGAGGCCACGACCAGCCACGTCCAGACATTGAGATCGCCCGGCCGCGGCTGGATCACCAGCAGCACACCCACGAAGCCGACCGCAATGGCCGTCCAGCGCCGCCAGCCGACCTGCTCTTGCAGGATCAGAACGGCCAGGACCGCGAGGAAGAGCGGCGTCGACATGTTGACCGCTGTGGCAATCGCGAACGGGATGTAGGCGAGCGCCACGAGATAGAGGACGGCCGCCGCGGCTTCGAGCGCGCCGCGCACCATGACGGCGGGATGGGTGATGCGCGGCACCGCGCGCCAGTCGCCGCTCGCCATCAGGGCGAGCACGCACCACAGCGTGGCGAAGATGCCGCGCAAGCCGATCGCCTGGAGAGGCGGCATGGTTTCGGAAGCGAGCTTGATCAGCGCATCGTTGAAAATGAAGACCACGACCGACGCCGACATCGTGAGGATGCCGCGGCTGTTGTCGATCATCGGCTAGCCGATATTTTCTGAACTGCTGTCGATCACTTGGTGCCGGACATCTTCAGAATGAGCTTCCAGTGTTCGTCGCTGACCGGCACGACCGAGAGCCGCGACTGGCGCACCAGCTTGAACTCCTTGAACTTGGCATCGGCCTTGATGGCGGCCAGCGTCACCGGCTGAATGACCGGCTGCACCGCCTTGACGTCCACCGTCACGGCCTTGCCGTCCTTGTCGGTCGGATCGGGATAGGCGGCCTTGGCGACCTCGGCGATGCCCACGATCTCCTTGCCCTCGCCGGAGTGGTAGAAGAAGCAGCGGTCGCCGGCCTTCATCGCCTTGAGGTTGATCGACGCCTGGGCGTTGCGCACGCCGGTCCACGAAGTGCGCTTGTCTTTGACCAGCTGCGACCACGCATAGGTCGATGGTTCGGACTTGATCAGCCAGTAGGCCATTTCACTCCCCCTCACGGCGCAGCGGACGCGCCAGCAACGCACGGATCGCCTCGTCGAGGTCCGCGCCCTTGTGCAGGATAGCATCGACGGCGGCGCAAATCGGCATCTCGATCTTATGGCGCGCCGCGCGGGCCAACACGGCGGGCGCCGTCGCCTCGCCCTCCACGACCTGCCGGCGTCCTGCCATGTGACGGCCAAGCGGCATGCCCTTACCCAGCGCCAAGCCGAGCGAGCGGTTGCGCGACAATGGGCCATGGCAGGTGAGCACGAGATCGCCCAGACCGCTCAAGCCTGTAAGTGTTTCGAGTTCGGCGCCCATTGCCAATCCAAGCCGCGCCATTTCGGCGAAACCGCGCGTGATCAGGGCGGCGGTGGCGTTGGCGCCGAGGCCGCGGCCCTCGACGATACCGGCGGCGATGGCCAGCACGTTCTTAACCGCGCCGCCCAGCGCCACGCCCAGCACGTCGCTGGTCCAGTAAGGCCGGAAAGCGCCGGCGGCCAGCGCTTGCGCCAGGTCACGGCCGATCGCGGCGTCGGCCGTGGCGATGCTGACCGCCGTCGGCAGACCGCGCACCGCCTCCTCGGCGAAGCTGGGGCCCGACAGGACCGCCAGTCGTCGTCCGGGCAACACCTCGGCCAGCACCTCCGGCATCAGCAGCCCGCTCGACGCCTCGATGCCCTTGGCGCAGATCACCACCGGGCTGTCGCCCGGCAGATCGGCGGCGACGCCGCGCACGGCTTGCGCGGGACAGGCGAGCAGCAGCGCGTCGCAACCGCGGAGCGAGGCGTGGTCGGGTGCCGCCTCGATACCGGCCTCGAGAGTCTGGCCCGGCAAATAGACGGGGTTGGCGCGGTCACGGGCGATCGATGTCGCGATCGTCGGATCGCGCGACCACAGGGTGACCTTGCGGCCGGCGCGCCGGGCGAGACAGGCAAGCGCGGTGCCCCAGGCGCCGCCGCCCACGACGCCGATATGGCCGACCGCAGTCACAGGCTGAGATTGAAGGCGATGGAGATACGCTCGGCGGTGCCTTTGTAGGGCCGCACCTGATGCAGCACCCAGGCCGGGAACATCACCAGGCGACCGGTCTTGGGCCGCACCGTCTCATTGGCACCGACCGACAGGCCTGCCGCACCGAAGGCGAGATGCGGCGCATACATCGCCGGCCCCGGTCCGCGCGGATCCATGAATTCGAGCTCGCCACCCAGTGACGGATCGGCATCGATGCCGCCGTCGTCGACATAGTAGACGCCCGACCAGAAACTGCCGGGATGGGAATGGAACTCGTTGCCGTGGCCGGTCTTGTTGACGTTGGCCCACATGTTGGCGCGCCAGGTAATGACGACCGGCTGGCCCTGGCGATTGGTCGTCACGCGATTGGCGGTGTTGCGGCCGATCGCCAGCAACTTGATGGCCGCGGCCCCTCCCCAGCGGTCCATGTCCCAGTCCGACTGCCAGCCGCCGAGATTGGAATGCTGCGTGCCGGGATGCGCTTTCTGGTGCTTCTCGATCGCGGCGCGCAGCTCGGTGTTGAGCGCCGCCGCATCGGGCACATCCGACAGCACAATGGGCGTTGCAAACAGCGACGCGATCTCGAAGGTGCTCATGGTCTCGACTCTACACCGCTATCGAGCGGCCAGCGCGGCCGGGGACGAAAATCGAGAGGATCGGTTTGGCCGAGCCTCAGCCGCTCGATGCCGGCCCAGGCGATCATGGCGCCGTTATCGGTGCAGAATTTCACCGGTGGCGCCACCAGCCGCGCGCCATGGGCGGCCGCGAGTGCCGCCAGCCGGTCGCGCAGATAGGCATTGGCCGCCACGCCACCGGCCACGACCAAGGTCGTCGACGAGGTCGCCGTCAGCGCATTGGCGCATCGGTCGGCTAAAACATCGCCCACGGTGCGCTGGAAGGAGGCGCAGAGATCGGCGATNNCCCGGCTTGCGCCACATCGGCCGCGGCAGGACGAAACGTTGCGGGTCGCCCGACTTGGCGGCTTGCTCGACCGCCGGCCCGCCGGGAAAGCCGAGGCCTAAAAGCTTCGCGGTCTTGTCGAAACATTCGCCGACGGCGTCGTCGATGGTGGTGCCGAGTCGCGTGAAATCACTCGGACCGCGTACCGTCAGAAGCTGGCAATGGCCGCCCGATACGAGTAGCAGCAGATAGGGAAACGCCACCTCCTCGGTCAGCCGCACCGACAGCGCATGGCCTTCGAGATGGTTGATGGCGAGGAACGGCTTGTCGTGTGCAAAGGCCATCGCCTTGGCGGTCATCACGCCCACCATGACGCCGCCGATCAGGCCCGGCCCCCCGGTGGCCGCGATTGCGTCGAGATCGCCGAGCCCCAGGCCGGCCTCAGTGAGCGCCTCGCCGATCAGGCCGTCGATGCGCTCGAGATGGGCGCGCGCGGCGATTTCCGGCACCACGCCGCCGAAGCGGCGATGCTCGGTCAATTGGCTATAGACCACGTTGGCCAGGATCCGGCCGACCGGGGTGTCGCCCGGCGGCGCCTCGACGATGGCGACCGCCGTTTCGTCGCAGCTTGTTTCGATGCCCAGCACGCGCATGCGTGTCTTCTAGCGTCGCGCGCCCGGCTACGCTAGAGCAGCGTCATGACTGCTCCCCTCCTGCGTCTCGGCACGCGCGGCAGCAAGCTTGCGCTCGTCCAGGCCAGCCTGGTGCGCGACGCACTGGCCGCGGCCGTACCGGCACTGGCGGCGCCCGATGCCATCGAGATCGTGGCCGTCAGGACGACGGGCGACGCCATTCAGGACCGCCCGCTGTCGGAGACCGGCGGCAAGGGGCTGTTCGTCAAGGAGATCGAGGAGGCGCTGCTGGCCCGCCGCATCGACGCCGCCGTGCACAGCATGAAGGACATGCCGACCGCCCAGCCGCCGGGACTGCTGATCTCGGCCTTCCTGCCGCGCGAAGACGCGCGCGACGTGCTGATCGCGGGCGAGGTGCGGCGCATCGCCGATCTCAGGCAGGGCGCGATCGTCGGCACGTCGGCGCTGCGCCGTCGCGCCCAGCTTCTGCACCGCCGGCCCGATCTCGGGATCGTCAACCTGCGCGGCAATGTCGACACGCGGCTGGCCAAACGCGAAGCCGGCGTCGTCGAGGCGACCCTGCTGGCGATGGCCGGACTAAAGCGGCTCGGCCTGGGCCATGTCGGCGCGCCGGTGCCCGAAGACGAGATGCTGCCGGCGGTCGGCCAGGGTGCAGTCTGCATCGAGTGCCGCGCCGACGACGCCCGCAGCCGCGCCTGGCTCGCGGCCATCAATCACGCGCCGACTGCGACCTGCGTGGCGGCCGAGCATGCGATGCTGGCCGTGCTCGACGGCTCCTGCCGCACGCCGATCGCCGGTCACGCCGTCCTCGCCGCGGATGGTTCACTCCATCTGCGCGGCCTGATCGTCAAGCCCGACGGCTCGGAGGCGATCGCCACCGAGCGACGCGGCGCGGCAGGCGATGCCGAGGCGATGGGCCGCGATGTCGGCCACGAGCTGAAGCGCCGCGGCGGGCCGGGCTTCCTCTCGACCTGATCGCCCGCGGCCCCTAGAGTCCCCAGCATGCCTGCTGCCACGCTGGAATACGACGCGACGGGGTTGCTGTGCCCGCTGCCGGTGCTGCGGGCCAACCGCAAGCTGCGCGAACTGCCCGATGGCGGGCTGCTCACGGTGCGCGCCACCGATCCCGCCGCCGAACAGGACTTCCCCGCCTATTGCCGGCAGACCGGTCACGAATTGGTCTCGACGTCGCGCGACGGCGATGTGCTGGTGTTCGTCATTCGCAAACGTGAGGCTTAAGAGAAAATTAATGCCCCAGGTCAGTTTCAAGACGATCGATGCGATGGCGGTTGCCGGCAAGCGCGTGCTGGTGCGGGTCGATCTCAACGTGCCGATGAAGAACGGCAAGGTGACCGACGCCACACGTATCGAGCGCGCGGTGCCGACGCTCGCCGAACTCGCCGCCAAGGGCGCCAAGGTGGTGGTGCTGAGCCACTTCGGCCGGCCCGACGGCAAGCGCGTGCCGGAAATGTCGCTCAAGGCGCTGGTCGAACCGCTGTCGAAGGCGCTCGGCAAGCCGGTCGCCTTTGCCGACGACTGTATCGGCCCGCTGGCCGAAGATGCGGTACGCGCCCTGAAGCCGGGCGAGGTGTTGCTGCTGGAGAACCTGCGCTTCCACAAGGAAGAAGAAAAGAACGACGCCGCCTTCGTCGACAAGCTGTCGGTACTGGGCGACGTCTACGTCAACGACGCCTTCTCCGCCGCGCACCGCGCGCACGCCTCGACCGAGGGCATCGCCAATCGGCTGCCGGCCGCCGCCGGCCGCCTCATGCAGGCCGAACTGGAAGCTCTCGACAAAGCACTCGGCAATCCTCAGCGGCCGGTCTGTGCCGTGATCGGCGGCGCCAAGGTCTCGACGAAGCTCGACCTGCTCGGCAACCTCGTGGGGCGGGTCGACAAGCTGATCATCGGCGGCGGCATGGCCAATACCTTCCTCCATGCGCAAGGCATCGCTGTCGGAAAGTCGCTGTGCGAGAAGGATTTGGCTGTAACGGCGCTGGCGATCCTCGACAAGGCCAAGGCCGTCAAGTGCAAGGTCCTGCTGCCGGTCGATGTCGTCGTTGCGGCCGAGTTCAAGGCAGGTGCCGCCAGCAAAGNNGAGATCAAGCCTTTCGATGCTGGAACCGTGGCGCTGGCGCAAACCGTGGCGCAACTGACGACGGCCGGGAAACTGCTGTCGGTCGCGGGCGGCGGCGACACCGTGGCGGCCCTGGCCGCGGCGGGCGTGGAGGCGAAATTCTCCTATGTCTCGACGGCCGGCGGCGCCTTCCTGGAATGGATGGAAGGCAAGACCCTCCCCGGCGTTGCGGCGCTCATTCGGGCGGCCTAAGACTCGAAGTATGAGTGCCCCGACAACTCCGCCAGATCGCTCCCGCCTGCCCTGGGATCCGCCGGATCATTTCGAGCCGCGCGTCCCCGAAGGCGACAATCGCGAGCGGCTGGTCTGCGCGCGCTGCGAGTTCATCCACTACCAGAACCCCAAGATCGTCGCCGGCGCCGTCTGCACATGGGGAGACAAGATCCTGTTCGCCAAGCGCGCCATCGAACCACGCAAGGGCTTCTGGACGTTGCCCGCCGGCTACATGGAATTGGGCGAGACGACCGAGCAGGCCGCCCAACGCGAGGCGAAGGAAGAAGCCTACGCCACCATCGAGATCGACCGCCTGCTTGCCATGTACAGCGTGGCGCGGATCGGTCAGGTCCAGATCATGTATCGCGCCCGTCTGGTGAATGCCGATATCGCGCCGGGCATCGAAAGCGAGGAAGTGGCGCTGCTCGATTGGGCCGATATTCCCTGGGAACAGCTCGCCTTCCCGACCGTGGTGTGGGCGCTCGCGCATTTCCATGAGACACGTGGCAAGACGGACTTTGCGACCTATTCCAATCCGACGGGCGACCTCGCCCGCATGTGGCCGCCGCGTAAGCCTGCCGGCGTATAGCTGTCGGCGCGCGTCGGCCATGCCGAAAAGTGATGCGCATAGGACTGACTCAAATTGCTGGTCTGCCTAGGCTTTGCTATCATCGTACGAACGTTCGGTACGCGGACGAATCTGGAGGAAACCATGCTAACTGCAGCCAACAACGAGATGCTGACGCGCGTTGGGCCGGGCACGCCCATGGGCAATCTGATGCGCGAGTACTGGATCCCCGCCTGCCTCTCCTCGGAGCTCAAGGCCGACGGCGAGCCGATGCGGCTGATGCTGCTCGGCGAACAGCTCATCGCCTTCCGCGACACTGACGGCCGCGTCGGCATCATGGAGCATCGCTGCCCGCACCGCTGCGCCTCGCTGTTCTTCGGGCGCAACGAGGAAGGCGGCCTGCGCTGCGTCTATCACGGCTGGAAATTCGACGTCGAAGGCAACTGCGTCGACATGCCGAACGTGCCGCCGGCGCAGGACTTCAAGGATCGCATCAAGGCCAAGACCTACAAGGTGGTCGAGCGCGCGGGATTCATCTGGACCTACATGGGCACGCGCAAGCAAGCGCCGCCGCTGTCCAACATCGAGGTCCTGATGCTGCCCGAGGAAGAGCGCCTCACGCGCGTGCACCAGCGCGAGTGCAACTGGTTCCAGTCGCTCGAAGGCGACATCGACACCTCGCATTTTGGCTTCCTGCATGTCGGCGGTGTGAAGACCGAGGACGTCGATCCCGAGACCATCAATCGCTGGGCGGTGGGCGACAGGGCGCCGGACTACAAGTCGACCGAAACCGAGTGGGGCACGATGTACGCGGCCTACCGGCCGGCCGAGCCCGGCACGTACTACTACCGCTTCGCCCACTTCCTGTTTCCGTTCATCACCCTCACGCCCAACGGCTTCTTCGAGGACCAGGTGGCGTGCACGCTGAACGTGCCGATGGATGACACGCATACCATGACCTACAACCTCGCCTGGAAGAAGAAGACCAGGCCGCTCGAGACCCTGAAGAACGGCGACTGGATTCCCGGGCTGAAGCCGGAAGTCGAGTACCTGCCCAACACCAACGACTGGTACGGCCGTCATCGCCTGGTGGCGCGGCACGAGAACGACTACCTGATCGACCGCGACATGCAGAAGAACGTCAACTACACCGGCATCCAGGGCATCGGCCGGCAGGACCAGGCGATGATCGAGTGCATGGGCAAGATCGTCGATCGCTCACTCGAGCATCTGGCGCCTTCCGACCGCATGATCGCCATCACGCGCAAGCGGCTGCTTGAGGCGGCGCAGACGCTGATGAAAGAGGGCAAGGTGCCGGCGAGCGTCGACAATCCCGACATCTATCGCGGTGCGCGCGGTGGTGCTTTCATCGCCTCCGCCAAGCTCGATTGGCTCGATGCCTATGCCGAGAAGCTGCAGACGGCCACGAGCCCGCTCGGCCTGCTCAATCGCCTGCCGCTGGCTGCGGAATAGAGGCCGTTGAAGCGAGACGGCTGCGCAAGACAGCCGCCGCATACATCCGGAAGCGCAGACCGTGCGGACTGCGCTCCGTGGGATCGACCGCGCTGGGAGGGCGTTCGGACCGGATGACCACCACTGTTGCCGCGAATTTCCCGGGCCGTACGGCTGCGTCCCTCGGCAGGCTGGTCAGTGGTCGGGGCATCGGCATTGCGGCGCTGATCGTCATCCTGGGTTTCCTGTCGCTCTATCCCATGGCAATGCTGTTCTACGGCAGCCTTCATTCGACGCCGCCCGGCATCGCCGGCGAATTCAATCTCGATGGATACGCCGCGCTCTTCACGGCGGAGAATCTCACGGTGATGGCCAACACCGTGGGCATTTCCCTGGTCAAATCGGTCCTGTCGCTGGCGCTCGCCATCCTGCTCGCCTGGATCATCGCACGCACCGACACGCCCGGCCGCGGCGCGCTCGAAGTCCTGATCACGCTCCCGTTCTTCATCCCGCCGATCCTGACGGCGACGGCCTGGGCAATGCTCGGCAATGCGCAAGTCGGCACGATCAACCTGGTGTGGCGATGGCTGACCGGCAGCGAGGCCGCGATCGTCGACGTTTTCTCCTACGGCGGCGTCGTCTGGCACATGATGCAGTACTCGACGCCGTTCATCTTCCTGTTCGTCGTCGATGCCTTTCGTGCCATGGACCCCTCGCTCGAGGAATCGAGCCGCATGTCGGGCGCCACGCGCTGGCAGACCTTCTGGCGCATCACCATCGCGCTGATGCTGCCGGTCACCACCAGCGCCTTCATCCTGAGCTTTATCCGCGGCATGGAGTCCTTCGAATCGGCGGTGTTCTTCGGCACGCCGGTTGGCATCAATGTGCTGACCACCCAGATCTACCAGTCGATCACCCAGCGCGCCCAGCCCGACTACCAGTCGGCCACAGCGCTCGGCTTCGCGGCGATGGCGTTGATGTTCGGGCTGCTTATCCAGCAGTCGCGGTTGCTCGGCGGCCGCAGCTTCACGACCGTTACCGGCAAGGGCTATTCGCCCAATGTCATGCAGCTCGGCTGGATGCGTTGGCTGACCTTCGGCATCTGCATCGCCTTCTTCGCCGTCACCGTGGCGCTGCCGATCGGCCAGCTCCTGCTGAGCTCGTTCTTCCAGTTCTTCGGCTTCTACCAGCTCGACATGCTGACGCTCGATCATTACCACAACGTCTGGCAAAACCGCGAGTTCTGGCGCGCCTTCGGCAACACCATGCTGCTGGGCGTCTGTGGCGCGACGGCGACGATGGCGCTAGGCGGCATCGTGGCCTACATCACCACCCGCACGCTGTGGCGCGGCCGGCGGCTGATCGACATCCTGGCCTGGCTGCCCTGGATGATGCCGGGGATGGTGCTGGGCATCGGCTTCCTGTGGGGGTTCGCCACGCTGCCGCACGAGATCCCG
Organism: Rhodospirillales bacterium; assembly: GCA_003153415.1. Lineage (GTDB taxonomy): Bacteria > Pseudomonadota > Alphaproteobacteria > Reyranellales > Reyranellaceae > Reyranella. The sequence continues at coordinate 9,690 of PLYQ01000180.1, forward strand.
ATCTACGGCACGCTGTGGGCGCTGCTGCTGGCCTATGTCGCGCTCGGCACACCGGTGGCGGTGCGCGTCACCTCGAGCGCCTACCAGCAGATCGCCAAGGACATCGAGGAATGCTCGAGGGTCCACGGCGCCGGCTGGTGGCAGACGCTGGGACGCATCCTGGTGGCGCTCGCCTGGCCCGCCTTCGCGGTCGGCTGGGTGCTGATCTTCTTCGGCATCATGCGCGAGCTCAGCGCCTCGATCCTGCTCTACGCCCCGGGCACCGAGGTACTGTCGGTGGTGATGTTGAAAATGTGGACCGGCGGCAAGCCCGAGGAAGTGAGCGTCATCGGCCTGCTCATGCTGGTCCTGGTGCTGATGTTTCGCTGGGTGCAGCTCCGCTTCGTCAAGAAGCGGATCAGCACGTTGTGACGAGAGGGATTTCAATGATCAAGAACGCCTTGGCGATACTTGCCGCATTCCTTGCTCTGCTAGCACCCGCGGCGGCCCAGACCGACCCCGAATGGCAGAAGGTCGTCGACGCCGCCAAGAAGGAAGGCAAGCTCGTCATCTACACCGCGACGCTGGGCTCGGCCTACCACAAGACGGTGTTCAAGGCGTTCGAGGACAAATACGGCATCCGCATCGAGCTCCTCGAGGCGCGCGCCAGCGAAGTCCGCGAGCGCGTGCGTATCGAGCAGGCCGCCGGCCGTTTCGTCGGCGACATCCACCACAACGGCAGCACGACGACCTGGCTGATGATGCGCGACGGCAATCTGCAGCCGCATGGCGGGGTGCCCAACGTCAAGAACATCGTCCCACCGTTTGAGGCCGACGCCACGCGCATTCCGGCCGAGGTCATCAGCTATGCCCTGCTGATCAACCGCAACATGGTGAAACTCGCCGACGAGCCCAAGAGCTGGAAGGATATCCTCGGGCCCAAATGGACCGGCAAGATCCTGTCCGACGACTATCGCGCGCTGGGCGGCGGAGCGGTGTTCTTCGTGGTCATGTACGACACCTTCGGCAAGCAGTTCCACGAGGCGCTGGCGGCGCAAAAGCCTGTCTTCTCGCGCGACATCGCCAACAGCGAGCGCCGCGTCGCCCGCGGCGAGTTTCCGCTCTATATCCCATTCTCCCTGCAGGATTACGGCCAGCTCAAGAGCCTGCCGATCAAGCCGATCGTGCCGCAGGAGGGCCGGCCCTATGTGCGCTTCGACCTGGCGACGCTGAAGAACGCGCCGCATCCCAATGCGGCGCGGGTATTCATGAATTTCTACCTCGAAGTCGACCAACAGCTGGTCTTCGCCAATGCCGGATACAACCCGGTGGTCAAAGGCGCGATCGAGCGCGTCAACGAAGACTTGCGCCCGCTGCTGGCGACCAAGGCGCTGGGCACCACCGTGCCCGAGCGCCAGGACGCAATGCTCGAGCTCGCCAAGAAGATCTACAAGTAGGCGGGACGCGCCCGTGCCAAGCGTCACGCTGCAAACCGTCGGCAAGCACTTCGGCGGACTCAAGGCAGTCGACGGCATCGATCTCGAAATCGAGCACGGCGAGTTCGTGACGCTGCTCGGGCCCTCGGGCTGCGGCAAGACCACGACCTTGCGNNCTGTTCGTGCCGCCCGACCTGCGCAAGCTCGGCATGGTGTTCCAGTCCTACGCCATCTGGCCGCACATGACGGTGTTCGACAACGTCGCCTATCCGCTGAGCGTGCGCCATTTCCCCAAGACGGAGATTGCGATCAAGGTGACGGCGGCGCTGCGGCTGGTCGAGATGGAAGCCTATGCCGACCGCCCGGCGCCGGCCCTGTCCGGCGGCCAGCAGCAGCGCGTGGCAATCGCCCGCGCTTTAGTGTTCGAGCCCGAGGTGCTGCTGCTCGACGAGCCGCTCAGCAATCTCGATGCGCGGCTGCGCGCCCAGATGGGCGATGAGTTCCGCGCCCTGCAGCGGCGGCTCAAGATCACGACGCTCTATGTCACCCACGACCAGGAGGAGGCGATGGCGCTGTCGGACCGCGTGGTGGTGATGCAGCGCGGCCGCATCCTGCAGACCGGCGCGCCCGAGGCCGTCTACCGCCGGCCGGCCAGCCGCGAGGTCGCCAGCTTCTTCGGCACGCCCAACCTGATCGCCGCCACGGTGGCGACGTGCCGGCCGAACGGCGACGGCGACTTCGTTTTGACGGTCGAAGGCACCAACTGGAACGGCCAATGCCGCGCCAGCCGCGAATTCCGTCGTGGCGAGGCGACGCTGGTGATGGTCCGCCCCGAGGACGTCGCGCTGGCGGGGCCGAACCAGCCGGCGCCAGCCGGGCAGCTCGCCTGGTCCGGCAGGGTCGTCGATGGCGTATTCCGCGGGCCGCGTCGGTCGCTCGTGGTCGAGACGGCGGGCATGCGCTTCAATGTCGAGTGCCCAGCGACGCGGTCGATGGCGGTCGGCGAGACGATCACCCTGCTGGTCGATGTCGACAACGCCTGGGCACTTCAGCCCTGACCGTCACCTGGTTCTGGAGAGTGTAGATGGCGCGATTGCGGGTGGCGGACGCGGAGAGACGGGCGGCAAGCGGCTACGGCCCCGATTTCCTCGAGGCTTTTGCGCGTGGGCTGCGCGTCATTTCAGCCTTCGGGCGCGAGAAGAAGCAGATGACGCTGAGCGACGTCGCGCGGGCCACCGACCTACCCAAGCCCAGCGTGCGCCGCGCGCTTTACACGCTTACCTGCCTCGGTATGGCGGCAAGCGACGGCCGCACTTTCCGGCTCACGCCGCGTATCATGGAATTGGCCTCGGCTTATCTCGGCTCGAACATGGTCTCGACGGTCGTCCAGCCGGCCTGCGAACGGATCGGCGATCGCACCGAGCAGTCGTGCTTTGCCGCCGTCCTCGACGGCTACGACATCGTGATGATCGCCCATTCCCTGCACGGCCGCCCTGATGTGCTGGCGCCCACCATCGGGCTGCGGCGTCCCGCCTTCAACACTGCGGCCGGCCGCGCCATCGTGAGCCAGCTGCCAGACCCGGCGCTCGACGCCTGGCTCGACCATCTCGAGCCGAAGGTGATGACGTCCTTCACCGTCACCGACAAGAAGGCGCTGCGGGCCGAAATCCTGCATGTCCGCCAGCAGGGCTACGCCATCACCGCGCAGGAGATGCGGCGCAGCTTTCACGCGGTCGCGGTGCCGCTCCGGCGCTACGATGGCGCCACGATCGCGGCTGTCTGCGTCGCTGCCTGGGTCGAAGATTCCTCGGTCGGCTCGTTCGCCGAGAAGTACCTGGCGGCGCTGCGCGAGGAGACCGAGGCGCTGACGCCGCAGCTGCTCTGAGCCACCGCTGGAGCGTTTTGCGCTCCTATAGACCTTATTTGCTCAAGGGCTTCTCACTAGGTCTCACTGATGTCTCACTCGAGTGAGACCAATACGATGCCGATGGCATCGGCACTTTCCTCGAAAAGGTCTCATTTCTCGCCACCCCCCAATTTCGTGGCTTTTCGCAGGGAACAGGCTCTAGCCCTCCCGGGCGAAAGGATTGTCTGGACCATCCCAGTAGCGCTTGAGCAGCCGCACCTGCAGGAAGGCGAAGACCAGCGTCAGCGGGAAGCTCACGACCATCTTGCTGGCAGCCCAGGTCGGGGTGGTGAAATTGCGCCATATCACTTCGTTGACGGCGGCCAGGAAGAAAAAGAACAGAGCCCAACGCACGGTGAGCTTCCACCAGCCTTCTTCGGTCAGGCTGAAGGCCGCACCGAAGATCGGCTTGAGCAACGGCCGCTTGAACAGCAACAGGCCGCCGCCGAGGATGACGCCGAAAAGGCAGTTAACGATGGTGGGCTTCAGCTTGATGAACGTGGCATCGTTGAACCAGACTGTGAGCCCGCCGAAGACCAACACGAAGAATCCACCCACTAGCGGCATGATCGGCCACCGCTTTTCGAGCCATCGATATAACGGCAGGGCCACAACACTAGCGGCTGCGAATACGAACACCGCTGGCCTGATGTCGTCTTTCCAGTAATTGGTCGCGAGGAAGAACAGCAGCAGCGGGCCCAGCTCCAGCCCCGTAGCGTAGAGCTTGCGCATGCCGCGCTCCGGCTTGATGTCGTCGTCACTCATGCCGGCAACCCCATCAGCCCGCGTGCGAAGGCCCTCGCCTCGAAGGGCCGGAGATCGTCGATGCCCTCGCCGATTCCGACGGCGACCACGGGCAGCTTGAACTTCTCGGCGAGCGCCACCAGGACGCCGCCCTTGGCACTGCCGTCGAGCTTGGTCACCACCAGCGCGTCGACCGGCGAGAGATTCTTGAAGGTCTCGACCTGGGCATGGGCGTTCTGGCCGGTGGTGGCATCGAGCACCAGCAGGCAGGAATGCGGCGCGGTGGCATCGAGCTTGCGGATGACGCGCACGATCTTGGCGAGTTCTTCCATCAGATTGGTCTTGTTGTGCAGGCGGCCGGCCGTGTCGACAAGCAGTACGTCGCATCCCTCGGTCCGGGCGCGTTCCAGCGCCTCGTAAGCGAGCCCCGCGGCGTCGGCCCCGGCTTCCTTGGAAATCACCGGCACGCCGGCGCGCTCGCCCCAGACTTTGAGCTGTTCGACGGCGGCAGCCCGAAACGTGTCGCCTGCCGCCAGCATGACCTTGCGGCCCTCGCCTTTGAAGAGATGGGCGAGTTTGGCGATGGTCGTGGTCTTGCCGCTGCCGTTCACGCCGACCACCAACACGACGTGCGGTTTGCGAGTGGGGTCGATCGCCAGCGGAGTGGCCACGGGCTGCAGGATCTCGGCAATGTCGTCGGCGAAGGCTAAGCGCACTTCCTCGTCGGTCACTTCTCGGCCGAAGCGTTCCTTGCCCAGCCTCTCGACCAGACGAGCGGCGACCGTGACGCCAAGATCGGCCTGGATCAGTGCCTCTTCCAGCTCGTCGAGCGTCTGCTGGTCGAGCTTCTTCTTGGTGAAGAGGCCTGCAATGCTCTCGGTGACCCTCTTGGTCGACTTGGCGAGGCCACCACGCAGGCGTGCCAACCAGCCTTTCTTGTCTTTCTCTTCGGTCATCTGCTCGACACTCATTGCCGCCTCACGCCAGCAGCTGAGGGGCGAGTTCGCCCTTGAAGGCGAGCGCGATGCCGCCGGTCATCAGCACATGGCCATCGCGCAGCCATTCGATGGTGAGCGTGCCGCCATCGACGACGACCTCGGCCTTGCGACCGACCAGGCCGCGTCGGCTCGCCGCCACCAGGGCAGCGCAGGCGCCCGAACCGCAGGCCAGCGTCAGACCCGCAGCGCGCTCCCAGACGCGCAGCCGCAGCTTGCTGTCGCCCACCTTCTGCGCCACGCCGATATTGGCGCGTTCGGGAAAGAAGCGATCGTGCTCGAGCTTCGGTCCCAATTCAGCGATTGGGATCGAGGCAAGATCGTTGACGAAGAAGGTGGCGTGCGGATTGCCCATGTTGGTGCCGACGGGGTCCTGCAGCGGCCCGAGCCCGACCGGCATGTGGTTGGTATCGCAAGCGGTGGCGACCGGGATCTCGCGCCAGTCGAGGAGCGCCTGCCCCATGTCGACGGAGATTACCGGCAGGTCATTGGCGCCTTGCCCGGTCTTCTGCGATTCGAGCAGGCCGGAGATCGTCTGCACCGTGACATGGTCGGTCTTGCGTTCGTCCATCAGCATCGAGGCAACGCAGCGCGTGGCATTGCCACAGGCGCCGGCCTCGCCGCCGTCGGGATTGTAGATGCGCATGAAGACGTCGGCATCGCGGTCGGTCGGCTGTTCGAGCACGATCAACTGGTCGCAACCGACGCCCAGCCGCCGGTCGGCGATGGCACGGCGGCGTGCCGGCGTGAGCTCGAGCGCGGCCGTGCGCGCGTCGAGCACGACGAAGTCGTTGCCCAGCCCATTCATCTTTAGAAATGGCATTCCCGCTGCCCTGGTAGTCATGCGGCGCTATATGGCGGTTCGACCGGGCCAGCGCAACGAGCGGGCGCGGACCTGTCCCGCATGGCGACCGCTCAATTCGCGCACGTCCAGCGTCGGGAGGTTCTTGGTGTAGATCGTCATATGCAGGATGCCGAGCGGGTCGTAAGGCATGGCCGGCTCGACGAACAGCGCGCGCTCGGCGTCCCAGGCGGGCGTGGCATGGTGGACCGGCCAGTTGCAGCGGCTGGGCAGAGGCTCGTGGACGAAACCCTTGTCGTAGACCAGGACGTTTAGCGCGATCTGGTCGGTCATGTTCGCGGAGCGCTGCAGGGCCTTACCCAGCAATTCGGCCCAGCCCTGCCAATGCGGCGCCTCGGCCTTGAGGGCAAAGACGCCGGCATTGATCAGGGGATATCGCACCAGTCGCTCGGCCGTCGCCTTGTCGAAGCAGGCTTCGTAGGCGGCGCCGTTGACGGCAGAAAATTCCTTCCAGGCGTGATGATAGTGCCGCATCGAGCGATGGATCTCGGGTGCTACCGCCAGCGCACCGGTGCGGGCGGCAGCCAGGAACAGCTCGATCGCGTCTCCCTGTTGCACCCAACAATCGGCGTCGATCCAGAAATAGAGATCGAAGCCGGGGAAATAGCGCGGCAGAAACGGTCGCGCGGTCAACGCCTTGTAGCCGTCCTTGAGCGCGGCCCGGCCGGGAAAGTCGAAATCCCACTTCGGTTCAACGAGCACTGCGCCCTGCCCTCGGCACCAGTCGCGCTGTTGGTCCGTCAGGCCGCAATCGAGGATGCCGAGCGACAGTGCACGACCCTCCGGCGTGGCGCGCAACGACCCGACGCATTCGCTCAGCAGCGGAAAATAGGCGGCGTCGCCGCCCGTGATGGCGATGGCTCGTTCCGACACACGGTCAGGATGGCCCATCGGCTGTTTGCTGTCGCCTGCCTTTCCGCCACAGTCCGGCGTCGGAGGAAAGCCAATGGCCAAGCACATCGATTACTACGTCTCGCTCAATTCGCCCTGGACCTACCTCGGCTCGAAGCGCTTCGAGGCGATCGCCAAAAAGCACGGCGCCGACGTCACCATCTGGCCGGTCGACTTCGGCTCGGTGTTCGCCGTCTCGGGCGGGCTGCCGCTGCCCAAGCGCGCGCCGCAGCGCCAGGCCTACCGCATGATGGAGCTGAAGCGCTGGCGCGATCGTCTCGGCGTCAAACTTACGCTCGAGCCCAAATTCTTCCCAGCCAACGAGGTACCGGCTGCCCGGTGCGTGATCGCGTTACGCGAACAGGGCCGCATGGCCGACGCGATCAAGGTCGCCCATGCCGTGCTCAATGCCCTGTGGGTCGAGGAAAAGAACACTGGCGATCCAGCCACGCTCAAGTCGATCATCGCCGCCTGCGGTCTCGATGCCGACGCCGTGATGAAGGCAGGTGACGCGCCCGCCACGGCGGACAAGCGCGAGGCCTATACCAAGGCCGCGATCGACAAGGGCGTGTTCGGCGCACCCTCGTTCGTGATCGACGGCGAGATCTTCTGGGGCCAGGACCGGCTCGACTTCGTCGACGCCAAGCTCGCGGCCTAGATATCGAGATACTTGGCGGCCAGCACGAACGCCGCATTGTTGATCACGTGCGCCACCAGCGACGGCACAAGCGAGTTCGAACGCCAGCGCAGCCCGCCGAAGAACAGTCCGGGCAGCAACGAGAGTGCAATGCTTGCGGGTTCCCAATGAGCCGCCGCAAAGGCGAGTGAACTGGCGAGAAACGCGACGCGTGCTCTCCACCGGCCCTCGAGCCATGCATAGAAGAGGCCGCGGAACACCAGCTCCTCGGCGAGCGGGCCAAGACCCGCGATCAACAGGAGGCTTACCGGCAGCTGCCCAGGCTCTTGGACGATCTCGACCACCTCCTGCACCCAGTCGGATTGCAGGCCGAGCAGGGTGACGATGTATGACAAGGCAAACGTGCCGACGATACCGCCCAGCACGAAGCGTCGACCGACCGGCCGGAAGCCAAGGACTTGAAGGGCGGCCCACCCGTAGGGCGCCATGACCAAGACAACCGAGACCAAGGCCGCGCCGATATACTCGGCCGCAGCAATCAGCGGCGTAGCAGGAGGCACGAGGTAGATGGCGCCGTAGTAGAGTGTGAACAACACCAACACGAAAATCGCGATAGACCACCATCGCACGGGCCCGTGGTCTTGCGTCACATGTCGGGCAGATAGGCCGCCGCGACCACCGCGAAGACGTTGTTCGCCACATGGGCGCAAAACGACGGCACCAGCGAGTCGGTGCGCCGTCGCAGCCAGCCGAACAGCAGACCGAGCGGCAGCACCAGCACGATATGTGCCGGCTCCCAGTGCGCGGCGGCAAAGACCAACGAACTCACGACCCAGGCCAGCCCTGAATTCCAGCGGCTCTCCAGCCAGCCATAGAGCAGGCCGCGGAACACCAGCTCTTCGACGAGCGGCGCGAGTGCCGCCATGACCGCGAGACTGGCGAGGAATTGGCCATGGTCGCGGCTCACCTTCATGGCTTCCTTGACCCCCTGGGGCTCCGGGCCGAGCTGGCTCATGACGACCGAAATGACGAGGGTGCCGATCGAGCCGAACACGATCGGCCGCCAGCCGACCGCGCGGAAGCCCAGCGCCGGAAGAGCGGCCGTGCCCAGCGGCGCTACCGCGGCGGCCACCCCCATCAACCCGATGACAAAAGAGACCGTGAGCGCCCCGAGAAGGCCCGTTTGAACGGCGTGCTCGCGCATCAAATAGACCGCCAGCACGAGGACTGCCGGGCAAAGCCCCACGAAGATCAGCAGATGACGGCCGCGAATGGCTGGTTTAGTTATATTTTCCAATGGGTTAGCTTAGCTCGGCAAGTCTTTTGACTCCATGGCCGGCAGGTCTTATACCCCGGCCGCTCAATCGGTCGTGCCGATTTCTACCGGTTCCCCCTCTGGGGAGCTCCGCTGATCCGCGAAGGTTCGCGCATCGGCGCGATTTTCGTTTGGGCGGACGGAGTTGTGGAACGGCATGTTCGAGGGTCTCAGCAAACGTCTGGGCGACGTATTCGACAAGCTTCGCGGGCGCGGTGCGCTCTCCGAAGCCGATGTCGACGCGGCCCTGCGTGAGGTCCGCACCGCCCTGCTCGAAGCCGACGTGGCGCTGCCCGTCGTGCGCGACTTCATCGACGGGGTCCGCCCCAAGGCGATCGGCGCCGACGTCATTCGCTCGGTCACGCCGGGCCAGATGGTCATCAAGATCGTCCACGATCACCTGGTCGAAATGCTGGGCGGCACCGTGGCCGACCTCGACCTCAACGCCATTCCGCCCGTCGTCATTCTCATGGTCGGGCTGCAAGGTTCGGGCAAGACGACGTCCTCCGCCAAGATTGGCTATCGCCTGAGCCAGGGCCCGCAGGGCATGGCGGCCGAGTTCGGCGGCTCCTTCTCGGTCAAGCGCAAGGTCATGATGGCCTCGCTCGACACGCGCCGCCCCGCCGCCCAGCAGCAGCTCGCCGTGCTCGGCACCCAGACCGGCGTGCCGACGCTGCCCATCGTGCCGCTCGAAATGCCGCTCGCCATCACGCGGCGGGCGCTCGAGACGGCGCGGCGCGAGGGCTTCGACGTCCTGATCCTCGACACCGCCGGCCGCCTGGCCATCGACGAAGAGTTGATGAAGGAAGTGGCCGACATCAGTGCGCTCGCCAAGCCCAAGGAGACGCTGCTGGTCGCCGACGCCATGACCGGCCAGGACGCGGT
>PLYQ01000121.1 GCA_003153415.1 Rhodospirillales bacterium
CTAAATGGGGTGCTCTTGGGCGCCAGCTGGTCGGCCAGTTCGAGGCGCAAGAACCGATCGCCCAGCTTGCCACGTACCTGGTCGATTAGGCCGGCGATGAGCTCGAGCGCACCGTCGAAGTCGCTAACGTCGTCGTACATTCTGTTCCCTTCTGAGATCGGCGGAGCAGTGGCGTGGCCCGCGCCGATGAGGTGATCGAATAGAGCCGGAATGGCGTGCCGGAGCGCGGGATTCCAACGGCAAAGCGGGTCACGGCACCGTCCAGCTGACCGACGGCACCAAGGGGACATTCATCTTCGGGCCATCGGCGGCGAACTTCTAGGCTGACCGAGCGTTGCGTCCGCGCCATCGTCTTAATCGATCGCGAGAAGGCCGCCTAGAAATGGCTGGCGTGGTAACGTGTCAGCGCGGCGCTGGCTGAGACCCACTCCGCCTCGACCGTAGCAGCCTCCGCGCGCTCGGCGGTACTTAGCCTTGCCACCGAGTTAGCGGCTTTCAATGTGTTGGCAACGCCGAGCGCGATATGGCGGCGTCCCGTCGTCGAGACGGCTTCGATCAGGCTGGCAAGCTGTTCATCTTCAACGGCCATAGGATTTAAACTGCATTCCTAGGCGCAGGTTCCTTGCCGGCGCGGCATTTCAAGCTGACCATCATTCCGTGCGGCTCAGAGTGCACACGAAGACGACTCATCCGACGTTCCGCCCTTCAGATCAGATTACCCTAAGCGCAGCGCCCCAGGTTGTTGCGGTACAGAGGCGTTGCGAGCCGCATATGGAAGCACGAAGAGGTCACAGCTTCTCGCCGCCCGAAGTAGGGCGTTGACCAATCGCGGGCGACTGGCACCATGGGAAGCATTGATCTTGCGGCGCTTGGATTCACCGTCAACGAGCGCGGCAGACAGGCTAGCGATCCGCACCTAGCTCCCATGAATAAGAACTCCGCAGTAGTGGGTATAATAAGATGAAAACCGACTTCTACGAACGAGTAGGGCGCATTAAATGCTGAAGTGGCGCTCCATTACTATCAATGTTCCCGACTTCGCAGACTACACAGACGATGACCTTGTTGGCGTTCTACTCCGACAAGACGGGCCATGGCACCCGCATATCAAAGCGGCCCAGCGTCGGCTAAAGACGACCGAGCTTGACCTGAACGCGCATTGGGCTGGAGAGCATCACGCCTGGTTCTGTCCCGCGTGTAGTCGCAAGAAATCCGATATCCTACGAGTGACAAAGGCCGGTGTGATCCAAGCCCATTTGGAAATCCATCACGATCACATCGCCGACTATTTTAAGATTAAACTGCGTGAGCGCTCTGGTGAGAACTGGTCAGTCGTCCTGTCAGATGACCGCAGGCATAACCGGCGGGCCTGACGTAGCAACAGCGTCTACCGGATCGGCTTTAGTGTCAGCCAACCCGTCTATAAGCAGATCGATGTCTGTCGGCGAAAAGCCGGTCGTCCCCAGGTCGAACTCGAGATCAAATCCCGACAATTCCTTAAATAGTTCACCCAGAAGGATATCGTCCCAACTAGAATTGTCCGACAATTTGTTATCGGCCAACCCAAGCGCCTTGAGTTGAGCAGAGCTCAAATGATCGATTTCAATGACGGGCACTTGCGGAAGCTCGAGGCGCTTTGCCGCCAGCCAACGGCCATGACCGGCGACTATATTGCCGCTGCTATCACAAACAATCGGCACCACGAAGCCAAACGAAGCGATACTGTTGGCAATCTGTTTGATTTGTGAGGCGGAGTGCTTACGCGGATTCTTGGGGTTGGGATGTAGCGCCTCGATAAGGCGTTGGCTAATTGCCAATCCCGAAACTATCGCCCCGCTGAACTGTTTGTGCGCCTACTCGACACAGCCATCCCCTGGCGCAGAACCTGCGCTGATCACTCGATTTGATTGGGTAGGCTAGGCGTCTTCGGCCCGGAAAAGTCGGTAGGCCATACTCGGGCGAGTTGGCGCTTGGGGCCGTAGGCTACTTTTCGAAGTTCATTAACTAGTTCTCGTCGCCGAGTTCGTCAAGTGCGGCGAGCAGCCGGTCCACGTTGATTTCGTTCAGACGACCTACGCCAAAAGGGTTCGAAGGTTCCGATGTCGGCCTGTTTTCCATATTGATGGTTAGGCGATCGGCGCCTAACTCCTTTTGGGCTTCGGCCAGGTCGATCCGAACAGTCGGCGACCTCGCGCGTCCGAACTCATGACACGCAAGCTTCGGCGTTGCGGCCCAGTCCTCGCGTCGCGCGCAGAACCAGCGAGCGACGCCAGTTCCGAATACCGGTGTCCGTCAGGCGGGTGGCCCAAAGACCGACAGCTGGGGCTTCACGAAATAGCGGCCGGACGGCCCGTAGGCCTCCGCCATCTTTTCCCACCGTCCCGTAGTCATCAGGAAGTCGATGGCGACATTCATGAATTCCACCACGTCCTGGTTGCCACGCTTGATCGCCCAGTTGATCGGCAGCACGTTATAGGGCTCCTTGCCGAACAGGTCGACCACGCCGGGCTGCGCCGCGGTGAAGCGGTGGGCCTGCCAGGCATCTTCGACGCCGACGTCAACGCGATCGGCGGCCACCTCTACGAAAGGCGCCGTCAGGTTGCCGGTCGACAGCAGCACCTGCTCGGCCTTCGGCCAGTTCTCCTTGGCATACTCCACGCTGGCGCCGCCCTGGATCAGCGCGATGCGGATGCCCTCGCGGTTGAGGTCGGACGGCTTGGTGAAGCGAGTCTCGCCTTTCTTGGCCACGGCGCTGTATCCCAGGTACCAGATCGGCTTGGTGAACTGCACCGCCCCGGCACGCAGGACGGTGGCAAAGGTGCCGGCGATCGAGAGGTCGAACTGGTTGGAGTTAAGACCGGAGACGAAATTCGCCCAAGTGGTCTCGACGAAGACCGGCTCGACACTGAGCGTCTTGCAGATGAAGTTCATGGCGTCGACGCCAAAGCCTTTCAGCTCGCCGCTCGCCGGATCCTTGATGGCCGAGGGCGGCGAAGGGATGTAGCCGATCTTAAATTTCTTCTCGCTGATGATGCGGTCCATCGCGCCGCCCGATCCCTGGGCGGCGGCTTCCCGGGCCAAAAGGGCCGCGACGCCGACGGCGCCTAAGCCGGCAAGGCCGACGCGGCGGGAAAAGTTCCAGTCTGTCATGTGAGCCTCCTGTTGTGCGTAGACGGTCAGTGCAGTACGCGGCGCAGGAATTCCGCGGTTCGCGGCGATTCCGGCTTGGTGAAAATCTGCTCGGGCGGCGTCAGTTCGACGATCTCGCCCTCGTCCATCATCATCACCCGGTCGGCCACCCGCCGAGCAAACCCCATTTCGTGCGTCACCACCACCATGGTCATGCCGTCGGCGGCCAGCGACTGCATGACCTCCAGTACCTCCCCCACCAGCTCCGGGTCGAGCGACGACGTCGGCTCGTCGAACAGCATGGCGGCCGGCTGCATGGCGAGCGCACGGGCAATGGCGGCGCGCTGCTGCTGGCCGCCTGAAAGCTTCGACGGATATGTGTCGAGCTTGTCGGTCAAGCCAACCCGGGCGATCAGCGTGCGGGCCTCCGCCTCGGCTTCGGCCCGCGGCTGACCCTTCACCACCACCGGTCCTTCGATCACGTTTTCCAGCACCGTCTTGTGAGGGAACAGGTTGAAGCTCTGGAACACCATGCCGAGGCGGGCGCGGATGCGGCGGATGTTTCGCTCGCTGTCGAGCTTGCGTCGGCCGGCCGCGCTGTCGCGGTAGCCGACCAGCGTATTGTCGAACAACACTTCGCCGGCCTGGTACTCCTCCAAGAAGTTGAGGCAGCGCAGCAGCGTCGACTTGCCCGAGCCGCTCGGCCCGATGATGGCCATGACTTCGCCGCGCTTGACCTCGAAACTGACGCCGCGCAGCACTTCGAGCTTGCCGAAGCTCTTGTGCAGGCCGCGCACTTGGATCAGCGGGATCTCGCTCATCCGCGCGTCTTCCAGCGTCGTTCGAGCCGCTGCGACAGCCAGATGAAGGGATAGATCATCAGCCCAAACACCACCGCTACAATGGTGTAGACCTCAAGCGGCCGATAGGTGTTGTTGATCAGGTTCTCGGCCTCGTGCAGCAGCTCGTTCACCGCCAGCACCGAACCGAGCGTGGTCAGCTTCATCAGCGTGGCGAATTCATTGATGAAGGGCGGCACCATGCGACGCACCGCCTGCGGCAGGATGATGCGCCGCATCGCCTGGCCATAGCCCATGCCGAGCGACTTGGCGGCGTCCGACTGGCCGCGATCGATGCTCTCGATGCCGGCGCGGAAGATCTCGGCGATATAGGCGGCCGCGTGCAGGCCGATGCCGACGCTGGCCGCGACGATGTTGCCCATCTGGAGGCCGAGCAGGATCGGCAGCGCGTAATAGATCCAGACCAGCTGCACTAGGATCGGCGTGGCGCGGAATATGTCGATGTACACCGCCGCCGGCCACCGCAGCACGGCCAGGCGCGAAGAGCGCATCAGCCCGAGCAGCAGCCCGAGCCCCAGGCCGATCAGCAACGCCCACCAGGTGAGCATTACCGTGACTTCCACGCCGCGGACGAAGACCTGGCGAAAGTCCCAGATGAGCTGCCATTGCCAGGTATAGCTCATGCAACAGATCAGCCGGTCACGCCGAGCACGTGATCCAGCACCCAGTTGCCGAAGGTGTGGACCAACGGTTCGGCATGCGACAGCCGGCCTGGCTTGGCAAAGGGCGAGGCGAGGCCGCGCTGCTGCAATTCCGAGATGCCATTATCCTCGGGAATCGAGATGTCCCAGCGCTTGTAGTAACGCTTCACGACCTCCTCGAAATCCGCACGCTCGGTCGTCGCGCGAGGGAAGGACGAGCCGACGATCAGCTTGGTCTTCTCCGGGCCCATCGGATGCAGCTCCAGCCACCACATGCAGTCGTAGGTGCAGCCGAACATGGTGCTGGGGTAGAGCAGCGGATACCAGCTGCCTTGCGCGGCCAGGTCCCGCAGATGGTCCATCTCAGGGAAGCCGGTATCGCCCTCGAGCAGCGCGCGGCTGCCCTTGTGCTCCTTGAACAGCGCGCAGTATTGCCCGTCGGCCGGTTGCGCCTCCGACGGCTTGCCCTTCTGCCGCGACAACGTGCTGCGATGCACCGTGGAGATGTGATAGGCCTCCATCGCGTTCTCGACGTAGATCTTCCAGTTGCACGCCAGGTCATATTCCTTGCGGCGCACGCAGACCATGTCCTGGAAGCGGTACGAGTCGAGCTTGTCCGGCAGGTCGCCCAGGTATTGCATCAACGGCCGGGCCTGCGAGTCGAAGTTCAGGAACATGAAGCCGGCCCAGCGTTCTAGCCGGATCGCCGTCAGGTGCCACTCCGCCGGATCGAAGCCCTTGGTCTGGTCCATCTGCGGCGCTGCGATCAGCGCGCCATCGACGTCGTAGGTCCAGGAATGATAGGAGCAGCGAAAGGCTCGGCAATTGCCTTCACCCTGCGCCAGAAGCGAGCCGCGGTGCCGGCAGGTGTTGGCGAAGGCGCGGATGTCGCCATCGCTGCCGCGCACCACGATCACCGGAACGCCCGCGAATTCGATGGTGAAATAGTCGCCGGCGTTCGGAATGCGATCGTCGCGGCCGATGAAATTCCAGACCTGCATGAAGATGGTCTGCACCTCCCGCTTGTAAAACTCGGGCGACGTGTAGCATTGCGGTGGCAAAGTCGAGGATTCAAGCAACGGACGGCGCACTGCGGTATAGGTTTCCGGGCGAAACAACGCTGATTCTTCCCTCGCAATGGCGATGTCGTGCATCGTGCTTCCTCCTGCGCGGCCATCAGCGAAGCAGGTTTCCTGGGCCGCAGCAAGTTCGAGACATGACGCACGTTTCATGCCGGACGAGTCTCGCACGGCGACGCCGAAGTGGATTGCACGCCGCTGCCAGATGGGCTCTGCTCGCGGCGCATGTTGCAGCTGGGGAATGCATGAGTAGCCTTGCCGATACCCTGTTGGCCGAGATTGCCGCCGGTGCCGACGAATGGATTGGTCTGCTCCAGGATTTCGTCCGCACCCCCACGCCCAACCCGCCGGGCGACACGCGGTCCGGCACCGCGCGGCTTGCCGCCTTCCTCGCCGCGCGCGGGCTGGAGCATCGCCTAATCGCGCCTCAGCCTGAGATGCCCAACCTGGTGGCGCAGTTCGATGCGGCGCGGCCCGGCCGCCATCTGGTGCTGAACGGCCATATCGACGTCTTCCCGGCCAGCGGTCCAGCGCGCTGGAAGCATGGCGATCCCTGGAGCGGCACCATCGACGACGGCCGGCTCTATGGCCGCGGCGTGGCCGACATGAAATGCGGCACCACCGCCAGCCTCATCACCTACGCGCTCCTACACAAGCATCGCGACCGTCTGGCCGGCCGGCTCTCGCTTACTTGCGTTTCCGACGAGGAGACCGGCGGACGCTGGGGTGCCGGCTACCTGTTCGCCCATCATCCCGAGTATGTGCGGGGCGATTGCTGCCTGAACGGCGAGCCTTCGTCGGCCTACACCGTGCGCTGGGGCGAGAAGCTGCCGCTGTGGCTAGCGTTCACGGTGAAGACGCGTGGCGCGCATGGCGCCTACGTCCACATGAGCGAAAGTGCCAGCCTCATCGCGCTCGACCTGATGGAGCGGCTAGAGGCGGTAACCGAGCTTCAGCCGCGGCCGCCGCCGGAGATCGCCGACAACCTCGTCAACCCCCAGGTCCGCACGGCGCTCGACCGCAGCATGGGCGCTGGCGCCGCCGATCTGCTGGGCCGGGTGACGCTGAACATCGGCGTTGTGAGGGGCGGACTGAAGCTCAACATGATCCCGAGTGAATGCCGGGTCGAAGCCGACATCCGCATCCCATTCGGCCTCAGCAAGGCCCAAGTGCTCGACTGCATCCGCGCCATCCTGCGCGACTTCCCGCAGGTGAAGATGGCCGAAGAGTCGATCGCCGAGGAAACCCACGCCAATTGGTGCGACCCCGAGGGCGAGATGCTGCATCTGATCCAGCGCCATGCCGAACAGGTGTGCGGCATCAGGCCGGTGCCGATCGCCACCCTGGCGCTCACCGATGCAAGGTGGTGGCGCAACGCCGGCATCCCCGCCTACATCTACGGCTGCGCGCCGGACGGCATGGCCAGCCACGACGAGCGAGTCAGCCTCGAGGAATTCCTGAACGTCATCCGCGTTCATGCGCTCTCGGCTGCGGCCTATCTGGGGGGTGCCTGATGATCGCTCTGGAACAGGCACTGCTGGCGCGCCTGAAAGCGAACGAAGCACAGAGCATCGCCTTTCTGCAAGCCCTGCTGCGGGCACCCTCGCCCAATCCGCCCGGCGATACCCGCCCCGCCGCGACGCTGGTGTTGGACGCCCTGCGCGGGACCGGCTTCGATCCCACCGTCATCGCGCCGCAGATCGACATGCCGAACATCGTCGCGCGCTTCGACTCGCCGCTGCCCGGCCGCCATCTGGTGCTGAACGGACATATGGATGTCTTTCCCGCGGCCGACCATGAATGGTCGCGCAGCCCGTGGAGCGGCGAGATCGTCGACGGCCGCATCCATGGCCGGGGCGCCTGCGACATGAAGGGCGGCCTTGCCTCCCTGACACTTGCCTTCCTGCACCTGCATGCACTGCGCCAGGAGTTGCGCGGACGGCTGACCTACACGGCGGTCTCCGACGAGGAAACCTTCGGCCCGTGGGGTGCGCGCTATCTGTTCGAGCACCACCGCGACCTGGTGATGGGCGATTGCCTGCTTTCCGGGGAGCCCTCTTCGCCGCAATGCGTGCGCTTCGGCGAGAAGTCGCCCTACTGGATCGCCATCACGGTGCGGACGAAAGGTGCGCACGGCGCCTACACCCATGCCAGCGCCAGCGCGACCAAGATCGCCGGCCGCGTGGTGCGCGCCCTGGAGCAGCTGAAGAAGCTGCCGACTCGCGCGCCCGATAACCTGCTGGCGATGTTCCGCGACCCGGCGATCGCCCAACAGGTCGACGAGGGATGCGGCGTCGGCCATGCCGCGGCGATCCCCGAGATCACGCTCAGCCTGGGGCGCATTTCCGGCGGGCTGAAGATGAACATGGTGCCCGGCGAATGCCGCATCGAAGTGGATCTCCGCCTGCCGGTCGGATTGACAAAGGAAGAGCTACGCCCCCACGTCACGCGCCTGATGGCGAAATTCCCCGAAGCCGAATGGGAAGAGGTGTCTTCGGCTGAGCAAATGCCCAACTGGTCCGATCCCGATGGCGAGTTGATGCAGATCCTGCGCCGCACCGTGCGCGACCAGGGCCGCAAGGCGCCGGTGCCGGTGATCACGCTGGGCGCCACGGATACCAGGCTGTGGCGCTTCGCCGGCGTGCCCGCCTACGTCTATGGCATGACGCCGACGACCATGGCCGCGGCCGACGAGAACATCGAGGTCGAGGAATTCCTGCACGTGCTCCGTGTCCATACACTGGCCGCGGCGCGCTACCTGATGGCCGGCGCCTGATGCGCAGCTTCGCCGCCAACGAGCTCTCCGCGCCCGAGGCCTATGCGTTGCTGGTCGGCATCGTGGTGCCGCGGCCGGTGGCGTGGATCACCACCGTGAATGCCGCCGGCACGGTCAATGCCGCGCCGTTCTCCTGCTACACGTTCGTGTGCAACCGCCCGCCGATGCTGGCAGTGAACATCGGCCGGCGCGGCGAAGCGCTGAAGGACACCGCGGCCAACATCGCCGCCACTGGCCAGTTCGTGGTCAATGTCGCTACCGAGGAGACGCTGGCGTCGATGCATGCGAGTTCCGCCGAATACGCGCCGGGCGAGAGTGAGGCCGCAGCGCTGGGGCTGAAAACGCTGGCCAGCGCGCATGTCGCGCCGCCGCGGCTGGCCTGTTCGCCGATCGCCATGGAATGCCGCACCGAGCGGCTGCTCGAACTCGGAGAGCAGCGCAGCGGACTGCTGATCGGCGAAGTGCTGGCCTTCCACGTGGCCGAGGCGTTGCTGGCGGGCGACCGCGTTGCCATGGACCGCTTCCATCCCATCGCGCGACTGGGCGGCCCGCACTACGCCGCGCTCGGCCGCATCATCACCCAGCCCAGGGTTGGCCAAGCGGGGCCAACGGAACGGCGATGATCCATATCCACTTCGAGACCCGCGCCGACAAGCCAAGCGTCTTTCACATGACACCTGAGCTGGTGCAGGCCGCCGCCAAACGCGCCAAGCCTGGCCGCGGCGTTCGCTGGACGATCGGCGAGGACCTGCGCGACATGGGTTGGCTTGCAACGGCCGAAGGGCTGGTGACGGGCAACGACCTGATCGTCGATCCGGCGTTTCCCAAGGCGACGCTGGCTGTGGCGGCGCCGAAGCTACGCTGGATCCATATCATCGGCGCCGGCATCGAGCCGCTGCTGCCGCTCAGCTGGCTGCCGCGGCAGGTGACGCTGACCAACAACAGCGGCGTGCACGTGCAGAAAACCGGCGAGTTCGCCACCATGGCCCTGTTGGCGCTGTGCTACCGGCTGCCGGAAATGCTCGGCAACCAGCGTCAGGCGCGGTGGCGGCCGATCTTCACCCCGAGCATCGCCGGTAAGACGCTGCTGGTCGTAGGCCTGGGGGATATGGGAGGTGCTGCGGCAAAGGCGGCCAAGCGGCTCGGCATGCGCGTGCTGGGCATGCGCCGCAACCCGCGCCCGCACCGCCATGCCGATGCGATGCTGCCATTGACGCAGCTGCACAAGGGCCTGGCTGAGGCCGATTTCGTGCTGGTGGCCGCGCCGCTCACGCCGGCCACCGCGCATCTCATCGATGCCCGCGCCATCGCTGCGATGAAGACCGGCGCCGGACTGATCAACGTCGGCCGCGCCGGTGTGGTGGATTATGCTGCATTGAGCGAGGCGCTGCGTAGTGGCAAGCTTTCCGGCGCGGTGCTGGACGTGTTCGATCCCGAGCCGCTCCCGGCCACCTCGTCCCTGTGGCAGGTGCCGAACCTCATCATGACGCCGCATTGCTCGTCCGACGACCTGGATCACTACCTGCCGCTGACCTTAGGCCTGGCCTTCGCCAACCTGGCCCGACTGCGCGCCGGCAAGAAGCTGAAGAACGCGGTCGACCCCGCCACTGGCTATTGAGGGAGCCTAGCACCATGCAACAGCCAGCCGATCTGTTCGATCCACGCCACTACGCGGCGGTGCGCAAGCCACTGCTGCAGGCCGAAACCATGCCGCCCTGGAGCTACACCTCTCCCGCCTTCTACCAGCGCGAGGTCGAGCGCGTCTGGCGCAAGGCCTGGAATTTCCTCGGCCATGTCGATCAGGTCGCCAAGCCCGGCGACTACCTCGCGCTGGAATTCGCCGGCGTGCCGCTCATCATCATGCGCGGCAAGGACAACGTCATCCGCGCCTTCGCCAATTCCTGCCGACATCGCGGCACCGCATTGCTCGATGCCGG
This sequence comes from Rhodospirillales bacterium, assembly GCA_003153415.1. Classification (GTDB taxonomy): domain Bacteria; phylum Pseudomonadota; class Alphaproteobacteria; order Reyranellales; family Reyranellaceae; genus Reyranella. The sequence goes on from PLYQ01000121.1 coordinate 10,423, forward strand.
CAGCGGCAATTGCGGGCTGATCGTCTGTCCCTATCACTCCTGGAGCTATGCGCTGGACGGCACGCTCGCCGGCGCGCCGGAAATGCAACAGACAGAAGGTTTCGATCCGGCCAAGAACGGCCTCATTCCCCTGCGCCTGGAGACCTGGGGCGGATTTCTGTTCGTCTGCTTCGACGAGTCGGCGCCGCCACTGGCAAATTGGTTGGGCGGCCTGCCGGAAAAGCTGGAATGCTACAATTTCGACGACATGGTGCTGGCGCGGCGCCGCGTCTTCGACATGGACTGCAACTGGAAGATCTTCGTCGAGAACGCCAAGGAGTCCTACCATATCGCCACCGTGCACAAGGCCACCATCAACAAGTACGCCAGTGTCCGCAGCGCTGGTTACTGGGTGGAGAAACCCACCGGCGAGTACGTCGTCACCTTCGCGCAGCACGACAACAGCATGGCGCTGCTGAAAGGCGACGCCGGCTTCCCACCAATCGAGAGCCTGGCCGGCCGGCGCGAGGCCGGCGGCACTTACGCGCCGCTGCTCTATCCCAGCACTTACCTCGCCTGCACGATCGACTGCGCCTGGTACCTCGAGCTGCATCCACTGGGCCCGGACCGCACGCGGCTGGTGCATGGCGCGCTGTTTCCGCAGAGCCGCACCCGACGCGCCGATTTCGAGAAGCTTGCGGCGAACTACTACAAGCGCTGGGACATCACCATCGAGGAGGATATCGTCGCCTCCGAGAGACAGCAGAAGGGTGTGAACTCGCCCTATAGCCTGCCGGGCCGTTTCAGTTACCGCGAGCCGCTGGTCCACGCCATCGACAATTGGGTGCTCGACCGCGTTCTGGACCCCGCTTGATGCTGGACGAAATCATCCCCGCCGGCGCGCCGTGGTCCGGCATCGTGAGAAGCGGTGAGGTGCTGCGCATCACCGATCTCGAAGGCCAGCAGGCGGTGGATTTCCTCTGCTACAACGCCGCCGCACCCGAGGAGCGCTATCACGCGCCCAACACCATGAAGGCGGCGGGCAGCATCTTCCTCACCACCGGACACAAGCTCTACTCCGACATCGCGCGGTCGATTTTCACGATTATCGAGGACCAGTTCGGCGGGCACGACACGATCGGCGGCTGCTGCAGCGCGCCGTCGAACCAGATGCTCTATGGCGTGGCGAATTGCCCAGGCTGCCGGGAGAATTTCCTCACCGCATTGGCCCGTCACGGGCTCGGACGGCGCGACATCGTGCCGAACATCAACTGGTTCATGCGCGTGCCCGTCGGCGGCGATGGCGGCGCGGCCATCGCGCTGGGCGTTTCCCCGCCCGGCTGCCAGGTGGCGTTGCGCGCCGAGATGGATACCCTGGCTGTCATCTCGAACTGCCCGCAGGTCAACAACCCCTGCAACAACTTCAACCCCACGCCGATTCGCGTGCAGATCTCCCGCTGAAGGACAACAGTCATGGAAACCGTCCCCGCCCGCCGCGGCAAGGCCACCTACCTGAAGCAGGGCCAGTCGATCCGCATCATCAACACCCATGGTGCGCAGGTGGTCGACACCTGGGCTTTCACCGCCGGCATGCTGACCGAGTTCATGTCCATGGAACACACCCGGGCAACGCTGACCAAGATGGTCCCGCGAGTTGGCGACGGGCTCTACACCAACCGCCGCCGCAAGATTCTCACCATGACCGAGGATTCAAGCCGCGGCGACCACGACACGCTATTGGCGGCGTGCGACAGCGAGCGCTACATCCTGCTGGGCGTGAAGGAATACCACGACAACTGCACCGACAACCTGTTCGCCGCCATGCAGGGGCTCGGCCTGACGCCGCCAGAATGCCCCAGCCCGCTCAACCTGTTCATGAACATCCCGTGGACGCCCGGCGGCGGACTTTCCTTCGAGCTACCGACCACCAAGCCCGGAGACTTCGTCACCTTGCGGGCGGAACTCGACTGCATCGTGGCGATGTCTGCCTGTCCGCAGGATATCCTGCCGATCAACGGTAAGACCGGCACCACGACCGAGGCGCACTACCAGATCGTCAGCTGACCACATGACTTTCTCCATCGCCGGCCGGTGCCCCAGGACAGGAATGCTTGGCGCCGTCGTCACACTTCATCGATGGTGGTCGGCAGTCGATGCGCCTGGGCCGCGGCCAATGTTGGCGCCGTCCTGACCCAACACCGCACCGACCCGCGCCTCGGCCCCAAGATTCTCGAGCGTCTCAAAGGTAGATCGTCACCCGAGGCCATCATTGATGACCTCGAGAGGACCGATCCGGATCTAAAATGGCGACAGCTCGCCGTCGTTGCCGCGGATAGAAAAGGCGCCTTCTTCAATGACGCCAAGATCCTGTCGGTCTCAAAGGGCAACGTCGGTCGCGACTGCGTAGCGGCAGGCAATATCCTGCGCAGCACCACCATCGTCGACGCGATGATCTCGTCCTCGAGGAAAACGAAGATAAGCCGTTGCCGGAACGGCTAGTGCGCGCCATCGAGGCTGGCGACGCCGCCGGCGGTGAATTGAAGCAATTAAAATCCGCCGCGCTACTCGTCGTGCACCGGGAAAGCTTTCCCTTTGTCGACTTGCGGGTCGATCTCAATTCCCAGCCTCTAGTGGAATTGCGTTTCCTGTGGGAACTCTACCAGCCATCGGCGGATAACTACGTCGTGCGCGCCGTACATCCGGACAAGGCGCCGGGGTCAGGATAGCAGACAGGAAGGACGCACTTGGCCGGACTACCTGATACAAGTCGAGCGCTGACGCCTCGCCGATTCCGGTAGGCCGACGCCAGAGGCACGGGCGGCAATTCTTCCATAATGATGGTTCCGCGATCGGCATTTGTACAAATGGATTAGCCGAGTTTCCTGTGATGGATCATGGCTGCCTCCCGTCGTTTGCCGAGTCCTTCCGACCGGTGGCCATCACGGCCAGGCCGGCGGGATCGGGCGGTGGTCCATCGCCACGCCAGGCGATGTGAAGGTCCGGCCGCAGGAGAAACACCGAGGCGCCATAGACATCGCGGACCCGTGCTTCGTCGAGATGAAGGATCCCGAGCGGCGCGCCCAGTGCGCGGAAGGCGTCTTCGAGAGACGCCGTGGGACAATCGCCGCGGAGATCAAGCAGCGTGTAGTCGTCACCCAGCACATCCTGCAGGGCTCGCCCGTCCTTCAGCCACATATGCGGGATGCGCGCGCCGGGAACCGCGCGGGGAACGTACTCGCTGGTCTCCCATTCGGCTGTATTGCCTGGTTCGTGGGCGATCAGGGCGGACCCCGCATAGGAATAGCCGGCCTCGACTCCGACCATGCCATGCATGCGGCGATGGTTGACGTCGAAGGAGCCGGCCAGTTCCCTACGCAGCGTCGCGCCTTCAGGTGTGTCGTCGTACACGGCCGGCGTTACCAGGGCGCGCCAGATCGGGACGCCAGCGGCGGCCCAGCCGGCGGCATCGCGATTGCGCAGCCCAATCGGACGACGCTCGACTTCATAGCTGTCGAGCAGGCCGGGGCCGCCCCAGCCCTTGATTGTCCCGGCGAGCTTCCATGAGAGGTCGAAGGCATCGCCTACGCCGGTGTTCATGCCGAGGCCGCCGGTGGGAATGACCAAGTGGATTGCATCGCCCGCAAGGAAGACGCGGCGGTCGCGGTAGTGCGCCGCCACCAGGAGGTTATGCCGCCAGGGAATGACATGGCGGATCTCGAATTTGCAGGGAAAGCCGATGAGATCGCGGATGATGGGCTCGAAGTCGGTCTCCGGCGGCAGGCCCGTGTTAATGGTGAATTCCTTGCGGTCACCCTGGGCGATCATGGCCGAGCCGCCGGCGTCGGCGAATTGATAATGCCGGCCACGGCCGGTCACGATGCGGTCGTAGAGTTCATCCGACCAGAAGCTCACCTGCGAGACATCGCGGATGCGTCCCCTGCCCTCGAGCTGGATGCCGAGCTTCTTGCGCACGACGCTGGCGCCGCCGTCGCACCCCGCGAGATAAGACGCGCGGAGGGTCTCCGCCGCGCCATTCTTGAGGCGGCAGTGGACGCTGACACCCTCTTCGTCTTGCTCGAGATCGACGACTTCGCAGCCGTAGCGCACGGTGACGTTGGGCGTGGCTTCGGCAACCTCCTTGAGCAGCGGCTCGAGCTTGTTCTGCGAGACGAGCTGGTAGGGCTCGAGCAGGTACGCGCCGTTCGGACTCTCGGCGATCTGCTTGCGGCGCTCCGCCACGGAAGGATATTTCAGGACTGCGATCGGCGGGTCGCTGAGCCGGGTTGCGAGAAAGACGTCCATGGGATTGTCGGGTGGATAACCGAGCGCCCTCACCCGGTCGACGATGCCGATGCGGCGATAGAANNGCCGCCCGAGATCGATGGCGAGCGTCAAGCCGACCGGGCCTGCGCCGGCGACGATCACCTGATAGGTCGCTGAAGGATCGATGCTCATCGGTTTCGTCTTAGCGGGCCGGCGCGCCTGCGTCACCCGCCAGGTCCCTCCTCGGGTACTTCAGGCGGCCTTCTTTCCGATCATGTCGATCACGCGGGCGCGCTGGGCGCGGGCGCTGCCGAACAGCTCGGCATTGGCGCGGGCGCGCTTGACGTAGAGATGATTTTTCATCTCCCACGTAAAGCCAATGGCGCCGAAGATCTGGATGCTCCGTTGGGCGACGGCGACATAGGCGTCGGCGGTATAGGCCTTGGCCATCGCCGCCGCCTGGGCAGACTGGGGCGCCTCACCGGAAAGCGCCCAGGCGGCATGAAGCGCGGCAACGTTGGAGCATTCGATCTGGCCCAGCATGTCGGCCAGCGAATGCTTGATCGCCTGGTACGAGCCAATCGGGCGACCGAAGGCCAGGCGCTCCTTGGCGTAGTCGACGGTGAGCTCCATCACCTGCTGGGCACCCGCCGCATTCTCGGTTGCCAGTGCGACCAGGATGCGATCGCGCAGCCACGGCCACAGGACGCCGTCCTCGACCGCCAAGAGCTCGGCAGCAGCGCCCTGCAGGCGGACGTCGCACATCTGACGCGTCACGTCGCGCCACGCCAGCACCTCTACCTGCATACCCGCCTGCCGCGCATCGACCAGGAAGAAGGCGCGGCAGCCGGCTGCCTCGTCCTGGGCCACGACTACCAGCCAATCGGCGGCGGCGGCGTCGCTGACGAACGACTTCACGCCGGTCAGGCGCCAGGAGCCGCCCTTCTTGCGCGCGGTGCATTCGCGGCACGGGCCGTCGACCAAGCNNCGTACCGAGGAAGGGGCTTGGCGTCAGGAGGCGGCCCATCTCGCCCAGGATCATGGCGAGATCGATGCAGGAGAGGCCGAGACCGTCGAACGCCTCTTCGATGACCAGCCCCTGCCAGCCCATGGCGGCGATCTTGGTCCAGTTGGCGTCGTAGCCCGCATCGGCCACGGTCGCGCCGGGCACCAGCACCTGGGCGAGCGAAATCTCCTTTTCAAGGAAGGTTCGCGCCGACTGGCGCAGGACGAGGTGGTCTTCACTCAAGGCAAAATTCATCGCTTGGTCTCCGACCAGGGCGTGCGCGCCGTGGGATCGACATCGCGTGGAAGGCCGAGCACGCGCTCCGCCACGACGTTCTTCAGGATCTCCTGCGTGCCCACGCCCAAGGTCACGGCTGGACTGAACCAGAAGGCATGATCCCAGTCGTCATAGGGATCGGTTCCGTCGCCAAGCTGCGAGGGGAAAGGCCGTTCGCCCGCGGTCATGCCGCGCGGGCCCTGGGCGCGCTTGGCAAGCTCGACAACGCGCTGTCCGTGCGGCGCCGCCAGCATCTTGTGGATGGCGCCTTCCGGGCCCGGTGTGCGGGCGTTCATCCGGTCGCTGAGCGCGCGATAGGCGAGCAGGCGCAGGATCTCGCCCTCGACATAGATCTGCGCCGCCTCGTCGCGTAGCGCCCCGTCGTCGAGCGCGCCGATCTCGGCCAGTCCCTCGACGAGCTCGCGCGCCGACGGACCATGGCCCCAGATCGCGCCCGGCCGGGAGAGCGCGACACGCTCGGTCTGGAGCTGGGTCATGCTGAGCGCCCAGCCCTCACCTTCCTTACCCAGCAGGCGATCGGCGGGAATGCGCACCTCGTCGAGGAACACCTCGTTGTACTCATTCTCGTGCGCCGACATGTCGATAATCGGGCGGATCGTGATGCCCGGACTGTCCATGTCGAGCAGGAACTGCGACAGGCCCTGGTGCTTGGGCAGGTCGGGCTGAGTGCGCGCGACCAGGATGCCGACCGTTGCCTTGTGGGCCAGCGAGGTCCAGATCTTGTGGCCCTTCACAACATAGTGGTCACCGTCGCGGCGGGCCACGGTGCGCAGAGCGCCGAGGTCCGAGCCGCCCGATGGCTCGCTGAACAGCATACACCAGATTTCCTCGCCAGCCAGCGCCGGCCACAGGAAGCGCTCGCGGTGCGCTTCCGTGCCGTGCGTCAGGAGTGACTGGGCGCAATTGTTGACGGCGACTGGATTGCGCGGCGGCGAAACGCCGGCGCGTTTCATCTCCTGGTCGACGATGAGCTGCACTTCGGCATCGGCCGCCAGGCCCCAGGGCGTTGGCCAGTGCGGCACGACGAAGCCAGCCTGGGCGAGATCGCGGCCCGACGGCCTGGGATGGGCCTCGAACCAGGCGCGAATCGCGGGCCGCTTGGGATGATCCTCGCCCGGCAATTCCAAATCCATAGCGTCCTCCAGCTCGGTTTCGTCAGGCCGCAGCCGACGAGGTGAAATCCCTGAAGCGCTCGCGCAGGGTCACCTTGTGGATCTTTCCGGTGGCCGTCATCGGCAGTGCGTCGGCGAAGGCTACATCCTCTGGCACCCACCATGACGCCATCAGCGGGCGCAGGAACTCGATCAGCTCCTCGCGCGTCACTTGCTTATCGGGCTTGGCGACCACGATGAGCAGTGGACGCTCCTGCCAGCGCGGATGAGGTACGCCGATGACGGCGGCCTGGGCCACCGCGGGATGACCCATAGCGACATTCTCGACGGTGGCGCTGCTGATCCATTCGCCACCCGACTTGATGACATCCTTGGAGCGATCGACGATCTCGACCGTGCCATCGGGGAAGAGCTTTGCCACGTCGCCTGTCTGCAGCCAGCCGTCGGAGATCGGCGCCTCGTGCTTGAAGTAGGACGCGGCGATAAGGGGACCGCGCGCCTGCAGATGACCATAGGCGACGCCGTCATGCGGCAGCAGTCCGCCATTCTCGTCGACGATGCGCAGCTTTGTGCCGAAGGCGACTCGGCCCTGCTTCAGCTTCTGCTGGACGCGATCCTCGAACGGCGCGTCGGCGAAGCCCGGCGGCATGCCGCATTTGGTAACGCCCAGGGCCTCGGTCATGCCCCAGCAATGGCCGACCTCCGCGCCGTGGCGCAGCTCCAGCCCCTCGATCAGCGACCGTGGCGGCTTGGTCCCGGCCACCAGCGCCGCGCGCAGACTGGGAAGCTCGAGGCCGTTACGGTCGAGGTGATCGACAAGTGTCGTCCAGACCGTGGGCACGCAGGCCGCCAGGGTGACGCCTTCCTGCGCCATGATCTCGTAGAGCTTGTCCGGCTCGAAGTTGCGGCCCGGCAGCACCATGGCCTGGCCGCTGAGCGGCGCGGTGTAGACCATCTGCCAGCCGTTGCCGTGGAACATCGGCGCGATTGGCATCACCACCTCGCGCGCGCCGGAGCGGTAGCCGCCGATCATGTCGGCAGTGCTCATAACCAACGCGCTCAAGAGCGTCGAGCGGTGTGAGTTGACGACACCCTTGGGCTGACCGGTGGTGCCAGAGGTGTAGCAGAGGACCGAGGCCTGGCACTCGTCGAACTCGGGCCATTCGTAGTCGCCGTCTTCCGCCGCCAGCAGCCGCTCGTAGCTCAGCAGCCCTGGCAGGCTGGATCGGGGCAGCTCAGGATCAACGCTCATGTAGATCCAGCCCTTCACGCCGGGCGTCCGAGGCGCCAGCTTCTCGGCGATCGGCAGCGTCGCGGCGTCGACGCAGATCCACGCATCCTCGGCGTGGTTGGCGATGTAGACGAGCTGCTCCTCGAACAGGCGCGGGTTGATGGTGTGCAGCACCGCGCCGCTGCCCGACACGCCGTAGAACAGCTCGAAATGGTGATGCGTGTTCCAGGCGAGCGAGGCCACGCGATCGCCCGCACGCACGCCGAGCCGGGCCAGCGCCTGGGCGAGCTGCCGGGCGCGCCGGTGGACTTCGCCGTAGGTTGTGCGGTGGATGCCACCCTCGGGGGTGCGCGCCACGATTTCGGTCGAGCCGTGCACGCGCGCGGCATGCTCGATGATCGACGATACGAGCAACGGCGCGTCCATCATCAATCCGCGCATGTCTTCCTCCCCAGGCGTGCGTTCGCTACCGCGACTGCTCGATGTAACTGCCGACGATGCCACGCCACAGTGCCAGCAGGCGGTCGAAGTGCGCCGGCTCGTTCTGCCACAGCATGCGGACGGCGAGGCCACGGACCAGACCGAGCGTCAGCCACAGCACGTCGTCGGCCACACGCTCGGGCACGCCGCTGGCCACCAGAGCCTGCAACCACGCCTGCTCGGCCGGCAAGCGCGCCCCGCGCACCATGACCATGTGCTTGCGGCGCACACGCGCGTCGGTGATCGACGTGCCGATGTCGAGGGCGACGAAGAAGGAATCGCTGAAGAAGAACTCGCGAGCGTCAGCCACGACCCGCTCGAGCGGATCCTGGCCCTTGCGTAGCGCCCGCGCCCGTCCCCGGCTGGTCTCCAACACATTGTGGAACATGTGTTCCATGGTAGCGTAGACGAGCTTTTCCTTGGTGGCGAAGTGATGGAGCTGGGCACCGCGCGACACGCCGGCCGCCTTGGCCACGTCGGCGGTGCGGAATTGCGCATACCCCTTGCGGCGTAACACCGTGACCGCGGCGTCGAGGATGCGGGTGCGCATCTCCCGGGAACGCTCGGCCTGGGTGCGCCGTTTCTTTCCCAGCGCAGCTGTGCTCTTGAGCGGCCGCCTAAGCGGGCGTTTGACCGGACGCTGGTCCGTCAGTTCGGATAGGGACATGCCGGTCCTAATCCGCCTTGACGGTTTCGACGGCGGCCCAACCCTTGCCGTCGAACCGCGACAGCTGGAAGCCGTGGTAGGCGCGATAGTCCTCCGGCGTGTTGTTCAGCGTCATGCCGGGCAGCAGCATCGACAGTGTGACGCCTTTCAGAGTCGTCGCCTGCTTGATCAGGTTCTCCCGGGTCAGCTCATTGCCGGCCTGCTTCAGCACATACTCGGCTATCTGGGCGTTGTTGTAGCCCGACACGCCGATCGCATCGAGCGGTGCCTCGTTGGGCGCGTACTTCTTCATGAAGGCGAGATAGTCGATCACGGCCTGGTCCTTCTCCCACGTCGGATCGCCTGGCTCCCTGAAGAACTGCGCCGTCATGATGCCGACGCTCTTGTCGAAACCGACTACCTTCAGCACGGCTTGCACCGAGCTGCCGGGGCTGGCGACGAACTGCATCGGCTTCCAGTTGAGCTCGCCGGCCTTGCGGATCGCCTGGGCGGCAAATTTTGGCGTCGTGAAGTTCATGAACACGTTGGCGCCGGACGCCGCCAGATTGATGATCTGCGAATCGACGGTCGGATCGGTAAGTTCGTAGCTCTGCTCGACGACGATGAGCTTCAGATTGGCCTCGCCCAGGCCCCTCTTGAGGCCCTTGACGAAATCCTTGCCATAATCGTCGTTCTGGAAGAGTACGGCGATCTTGGGCTGCGGCTGTGCCTTAAGCGCATACTTGGCGTAGCCGGCCGCCTCCACTTCGAACGACGGATAGAAAGGCACCGTCCAGGGATACTGCTTGGGGTCGTTAAACTTGCTGCCGCCTGCCGAGATCAGGAGCTGGGGCACCTTCTTGCCGTTGAGGTATTTCTGCGTTGCCGAGTTGGTCGGCGTACCCACAGTGCCGACCTCTGCCAACACGCCGTCCTCTTCCACCAGCTTGCGCGACGCCTCGAGCGCCTTGGGCGGGTTGAACCCATTATCGAGCGCGATGAACTTGATCTTGCGGCCGTTGATGCCGCCCTTTTCGTTGAGCATATTGAAATAGCCCTGCTCGACGCGGCTGTAGATGCCGAAGGCCGAGGCCGGGCCGCTAAAGGGCGCGCTCTGGCCGATCGTGATTTCGCTGTCGGTGACGCCCGGCCCGTATTGCTTTTGCTGCGCCTGAGCCGTAACGGCCAGCATCAACCCAGCCACGAGCAGCGCCATTCCATTTGTGCGCATCGTCCTCTCCTCGATTTGCGCTGGCCTCTCGACGGGCCAGTCGAGAGCGAGTTAAAAACAGTCCGTCCGGCTTGTAAACAAAAATTCTACCATTTGTTAGGAAATGTCATGGCTGAAATTCTGGCACTGGGGATCTCGCACTATCCTCCGCTGTGGGGTCCCGACGAGCGCATGTCGTGGATTCTGAAAAGGATGCTGCAGAATCCCCAGCTTCCCGATGAGCTGCGCACGCCCGCGGGCTGGCCCGAGCCGATGCGCGCCGAGTGGGGCAACGACGAAGGCACAGCGGCGGCGGCACGCCATCGTACCGACCTCGTAGCCTGGCTCACCAAGACCCGCGCTGCACTCGATGCCTTCAAGCCGGACTTCATCCTGATGTGGGGCGACGACCAGTACGAGAACTTTAAGGAAGACATCGTTCCGCCCTACTGCATCAGCGCCTACGACCGCATCAAGTTCTCCTCGCCGCCGGGCAACGTCTGGGGCAAGACCGAGGCCTTCGATCTGCCCGGCCATCCCACCGCCGCCAAGATGCTGGCCACCAGGCTGATCGAGGACGGCTTCGACACCGCCTACGCCTACAAACCCCTCCACCATCCGCTGGGCCACGCGTTCGCCAACGCGGTGATGTATCTCGATTACGAGCGCAAGGGTTTTGACTATCCGGTCATCCCCTTCTCCATCAACTGCTACGGACGGCGGGTGCTCGCCCAGCGCGGCGGCCTGCCGGTGTTCGACCGGATCGTGGCCGATGCCGATCTCGATCCGCCGGCGCCGACGCCACGGCGTCTCTTCGATCTCGGCGCGGCGACGGCGCGCGTGCTGGCCGAGTCCCCATATCGAGTGGCGTTGCTCGCCTCGTCGGGCTGGTCGCACGCCTTCCTCACCGCCAAGAACCACTTCCTCTACCCCGACACCCCCGCCGACCGGCGCATGTATGAGGCGCTGCGCACCTGTGACTGGCAGACCTGGCGCGGCTGCTCGGGCGCGGCGGTCGAGGACAGCGGCCAGCAGGAGATCCTGAACTGGATGTGCCTTGCCGGCGCGATGAGCGAACTCAAGCGCAAACCGCAGGAGACGGGCTTCGTCGACACCTGGATCTTCAACTCGTCCAAGGCGTTCCTGATCGCACCGCCGGCTGGTGCGCGATGAAGCTCAAGGACCGAGTGGCGATCGTGACTGGCACCAGCCCCAATATCGGCGGGGGTATCGCAGAGGGCTTAGCGGCCGAAGGCGCGACGATCGTAGCGGTCGATGCCCGCGCCGATAATGCCAACGACTGCGCCAACTACATCAAGAAGACCGGCGGCCGCGCGCTGGGGCTGGTGTGCGACGTCACCAACGAGGCTCAGGTCAAGGCGACCGTCGACGCGGCGGTGAAGGAATTCGGCCGAGTGGACATCTTCGTGAACAACGCCGCCTTCTTCAACAAGAAGGGCGTGCTCGACATGCCGGTCGACGAATGGAACAAGCAGACCGCCGTGATCCTGGACGGCGCCTTCCTGTTCACCAAGTACGTCGCCCAGGCGATGATCGGCAAAGGCGGGGTGATCATCAACATCATCTCGACAGCAGGCCACCAGGGCGAGCCGGGCAATATCGCCTACTCGACGTCGAAGTGCGGCTTGCTGAACTTTACGCGTTCGGCCGCGATGGAGCTGGTCGGGCACGGCATCCGGGTCAACAGCCTGACGCCGACCACGACCGATCCCTCAGAGTCGTTCGAACGCGCAACACGCTGGGGTCGCACCGTGAAGAAACCAGAGAGCCTCGATCGGATCATGAAGCCGTTCCGCGATGGCATCCCGATGAAGAAGCTGCCGGTGCCGAGCGACTACGGCCGGGTCGCCGCGTTCCTCGCCTCGGACGATTCAGCGATGATCACCGGCACCGACCTCCGAGTCGATGCCGGCGCGATTGCCCGCTACTGGGCTTGGGATGCCAAGACTGGCGCGACGCTTTAAGCCTTCCGCGTCGCATCAAGGCGGATGACGTCGCCCAGCGGCACGAACTTCGCGCCGTCGAACTGCGCGAGCTGCATGGCGTGGAAGGCGAGATAGTCATCCGGCGAGTTGCTGAGGGTGATGCCGGGTAGCAGCATCGGCGCGACGGCGTCCTTGAGGTTGGTCGCCTCCTTCAGGATGTTCGCGCGCGTGGGCTCGTCGCCACAGGCGCGCAGCACGCGGCTGATCATCACCGAGTTGATGTAGCCCGGCACCGCCGTATTGTCCTCGATATTGAGGTTCGGCATGTATTTCTGCGCGAACGCCCGATACTCGACGACATCGGCGTCGCCGATCGTCGTCGGGTCCGTGGGATGCTTCTCCCAGCGCGCGGTGATCACGCCCTTGGAGCGCTCCAGCCCGGCGGGGATCAAGGTCGCGCCGATCGCCGAGGCGACGCTGGCCAGGATATGGACCCTGGGGCGCCAGTCCAGATCGTAGGCCTTGCGAATGCCTTGCGCCGCGAACTTCGAGGTCGTGAATTGGACCAGCGAATCGGCGCCAGCGCCCTTGAGATCGATGATCTGGCTGTCGACGCTGGGATCGGTCAGCTCGTTGCTGACCTCGCGCACGATCATTGTCCTGGCGTGCTCGCCCAGCCCCTTCTTCAGGCCGAGCAGGAAATCCTTGCCGAGATCATCGTTGATGTAGAGCACGCCGATCTTCGCATCGGGGTGCTTGGTCAGGATAAACTTGCCGTAGATCTCGCCCTGCCCAACATAGGTCGGGTAGAGCGGCACGACCCAAGGAAAATTCTTGGGATCGTTGAAGCGATCAGCACCCGACGTCAGGAATAGGTTCGGCACCTTCTTGCCGTTCAGGTACTTCTGCACCGAGGTGTTGGGCGCGGTACCGAGGAAGCCGGCGATCGCCAGCACATTGTCCTCCTCGACGAGCTTGCGCGTCTGCTCCAGCGCCTTGGGTGGATTGTAGCCGTTGTCGAGCGAGATCAGGTTGATCTTGCGGCCGTTGATGCCGCCCTGCTCGTTGATCATCTGGAAGTAGGCGAGCTGGGCGTGGCCGTAGACGCCGTAGGCCGAGGCGGGGCCGCTGTAGGGCGAGGTCGTGCCGAGCTTGATCTCGCTGTCGGTGACGCCCGGTCCGTAGGTTTTGGCCGCGGCGGAGCGGCCGGCCAGCACGCCGAAGGCACCGGCGCCGGCCAGGACGGCCCGCCGGTTCGGAGTGATCCTCATGTTTCCTCCTGTTGGCTTTTTTACTTCGTTCGAACGACGCTACCCGTGAGCATGCGCATGAACTCGTCGGCGATGTCGTCGGGCGTCATTGCGCCCTTGGGGTCATACCATTCGGCGACCCAAGTGAGCGCACCCATGGAGAGCATGCGCACCACGGAGAGATCGAAGCCCGGCCGCAGCAGGCCCTTGCGCTGCGCCTCCTGCAGGAGGTCGGCGAAGATCGCGGCGTACTCGCGCTCCTGCTGCATGTGATGCTCGCGCAGCCGCTTGGGCAGGCGCCGGATCGACTTCAGCCGCGACGAGAAGTGTTCGCGCAAGGTGTATCTTAGATGGGCGCCGAACGCCGCCCGCAGGCGCTCGATTGACGAGGAGTCGGCGCCGGCTTCGGCGATCGCCTGAAGTACCTCGTGCTGCGCTCCGCCGACGCCGCTTTCCAGCACCGCGCGCATGATCTCGTCGCGCGAGCTGAAGTGATAATAGATGCTGCCGGCCTCGATCTTGGCCGCCGCCGCGATGCGGCGTATGGTTACGTGGTCGGAGCCGTGCTCCTGGTAGAGGCGCTTGGCGACCTCGATCAGGCGCGCCCGCGTCCGCTCGGCCTTGGTGACCTTGCCGTTCGCCGTCTGGACATCGGTTTGCATCAGATGATGATCGTGAGCTTACCGGGATAGAGCATGTCCATGCCGAGCACCGACCGCTTTGACTTGATCCGAAACGGATCGACCCTGCAGTCGATGCGGTAGAGATGCTTGCCGTAGTAGGTGTCGACCACGCCGCGCTTGGCGCGGTAGGTGACGAAATTACAGCTCACGTCGGCCACGCCGTCACTCAGGCCGGTGATGCGCACATTGCTGATAATGTGGCGCTGCTGGGAACGCGGGAATTCCGAGTGCGCCTCCTTCTTGGTCAGCCGCACCACCCGCTCGCGCAGGCGGACATAGTCGTCGGCGATGTAGAACAGCGAGGTCGCCGGGTCGGTTTCGTCGGAGCCGGTCGGCGGGATCTCGTAGGTCGCACCCTCGGCGAACAGGCTGAACCATTCCTCGACCTTCCATTCATCGAGCAGCTCGGCCTCGAGATAGAGGAAGTCCTCGATGCGGCCGCGCAGCGCCGAGGTGTCGTTGCGCAGGGCCGGCGGTAGGCTCACATCCCCGTTCATGCGCCGCCTCCCATGCGCTGGTTCCACTGGCGCCAGAAGCAGCGCATCTGCTCCTCGTCGTCGTTCATCGGCGGGCCGTTGCGCGGCATGCCCTTGGAGATGTCGTTCCAGCCGACCTCGCGCATGTTGCGGTAACCGCGCTGGCAGTTCTCCAGCGCCTCCTGGTCGTCGGGCGTGGCGAAGCCGCCCGGTCCGAGGAACTCGAGGAAGTTGAACAGGCGGAGCTTGCGCAGCTCCTTGTCCTCATCGCGCGCGCCTAACGCCCAGGCGCTGACCGTCATCTTGTCGGGCGCCGAGGGCATGAAGGTGCGGACGGTGATCGCCATGATGTCGTTGAT